>DQTU01000296.1 GCA_015662615.1 Campylobacterales bacterium
AACTTGAAGAGCTTGATGAAGTAGATCTAGCGCAACTTGAAGAGTAAGAAGTAGCAGTTCATGCTACCGTTAAAGCTGATAAAATAAGAGATTAGAAGTTCAACTAGCAGATGATAAAAGTATGCCAAAGAGAATGTTGTACCATGCACTACTTATAGAGAATAAACATAAAGAGTTTCCACTTCAAACAGTTTTATACCTTGGAGAGAGTGAAAACAAAACTAAAAATAGTATAAAAACAGATAAACTAGAGTATAGCTATGAAGTAAAATATATCAAAGATATAGATTGTGAAATGCTCATAGAGAGTGAAGATATCAATGATAATATATTGGCAATATTGTGTAGTGTCAAAGATATAAACAAATTGCTCAAAAAACTCTCAAAAAAATTAGATAGCTTAAGTGAAAAAAGAAAAGAGGATTATATCAGAAAACTTCTCTTTCTTTTTCGACTAAGACCAAATTTATATGATACAATAACAAAAGAGACAAAACAGGAGCTAAGCATGCCATTTGTAACAGATAAAGTAAAAGACCCATTTTATAAAGAGGGTATTGAAAAAGGTAAACTAGAAGGTAAACTGGAAGAGCAGAGAGCAATTGCCATAAGTTTATTGGATATCTTAGACAATAAAACTATATCTGAAAAAGTAGGATTAAAAATACAAGAGGTAAACAAGCTTAGAGAAGAACATCAATAAAATTAAATATTGAGGTGTGTATAGCATCTCAAAAATAGACCTCTTTTTTTCCACAAACAAAACACCCTCACAAAGTCTTACACCTACGATAAATTTGAAAACAAGACCAAAGAAGCCAAGACAAAAAGGGTCTGAGTGCAAGACAAAAGGGTCTGAGTGCAACTCTTAACTTTTTGGAAATTTAGGGGGTTTACTTTTGACTTTTTATGAGCCAAAAAGACTCAACTCTTAACTTACCTACAATAAGACTACAACAAGGTTGGCAAAAGCCAACCTCCATAACCCACCAAACTAACCCTTAACGAAACATCAGCTAAACTACAAAGATGAAAAAACAAAAAAGCCCCAAGAACAATTTATCTATAATAGAACCATAAGAGAGATTTTTCAAGAGGCTCCAACAACATTTGTAAGACTTTTAACCAATAAAGAGGCAAAACAAAGTTGCCATCATAGTACCTTATGATGAAGCATTAGTTGAAGCGGAGAGTAGAAAGTTTGGTATCTATAAAGGGAAAGGAAGTTTTAAGATGCATGATGATTTTGCTATGAGTGAAGAGGAGTTACTAAAGGTTTAAAAAACCTTTAACCACCAACGATAAAACAACAGTAAAAACCAACACTCCAAGCAGTACAAAAATCTTTTTATCTTTCAAAATTCCCAAAAACTCACCCATGCCAAACTTCTTAATCGTAAGATAAAAAAGTATAAACCCACTCAACGAACTAGCAAGTGCAAGCCCTGCTGCTTTAAATGGGTAAATTAGGGCGAGGGATAACACGATATTTACCCCTAGTGAAATTGCTGAAATTTTTGCAGCCTCTTTTTGTCTCTGTTTGGCATAAAGCCACAATGAAAAGATTCGGGAGAGTCCAAAAGGGATAAGTCCTACAAGATACATGCTCAGAATCATGCTTGTGTTTGCACTATCCACTGCTGTAAAAGCACCTCTCTCATATAAGAGCCATACAATTTCATCAGAGAATATGATACCGATAACCGTTGCGATGGTTAATAGATAGGATAAAAACCAAAAACTTTTTTGTAACATCTCATGGGCTTTTTCGTCATTGTTGTTTTTTAAAAACCTTGAAACTTTTGGAAAGATTGCGACAGAAGTGGCAATGGCAAAAAGTGCAAGTGGAAATTGGAAAATTCTGTTGGCGTAATAAAGATAGGAGATAGATCCGGCAAATAAAAATGAAGCGAGCCAGCCATCTAAAAAGGCGGAGATTTGTGCGGTGGAGCTTCCTAAAACGGATGCTCCAAATGTGCTTTTAAATTTTGTGACATCTTTTTTGATACGAGAGCTTTTAGTTTTTAAGCCGTGAAATCCGCCGATGAAGATTTTTAAAAGATGAAGTTTATAAGCGGCTATGACATGTACCACAACTTGCATCAGTCCTCCAATGATGACTGCATAACTCATGTTGTAAACGATGGTTTTTGGAGTTTCATCTTGTGAGTAGAGAAGAGCTCCGATGAGAGCGATATTTAAAAGCGCTGTTGAAAATGCAGTTGTGGCGAAGTGGTTTTTGTATTGTAAAAGTGAGGCTAAAAATGTGACGATAAAAATTAAAATTAGATAGTTGAAGTTGATCGCTACTAATGGTGCTGCTTCGCTAATCGTCTCTGCACTAAAACCTGAAGCAATGATTTTTGTGAAAAAATTGGAAAAGAGTGCAACAAAAGCAGAAAATAGTACTAAAAATCCGAAAAATTTTAGAAAGATAGAGACTGAAAAAACACTTTTTTGTTTGGTATGTGCAAATGAGGGTAAAAAACTTTGGGTAAAAGCTCCTTCTGCGAATATTCGCCTGAAAAGGTTCGGGAGTTTAAATGCTACGATAAAGATATCGGTGTAAATATTTGCCCCCAAAATTGAGGCTTGAAGCATGTCTCTGACAAATCCGAGTATGCGTGAAGTAAGGATGCCAAAAGAGTTAGTAAATATTGATTTAAACATATTGGGATGATACAACAAATTTTCTTAAGTATATTTCTCTAGTTTTCCCCTAATTTGACGATATAGAAGAATAATAATAGTAAAGGCTATCGGTGTCAAAATTTTATATATTATTTTTGAGTATATTTATTATTACTAATGCTCATGCTCAAAATTATAAGATTCAAGAGAAATATGCACAGAGTAAATATTGTACAGGCTGTCACCCTGATCAAGTACGTGATTGGAAAACGACTTGGCACTCTAAATCACATACAACGCATAATACACTTTATAAAAAAACATTAGAATTTATGAGTAAAAAGCTCTATAAAGATAGTGAAAAACTCAGCGTCGAGTGTGCAAAGTGTCATAACCCTCGCATCTCTGTAAAAAAAGTGAATAAGAGTTTTTTACTCGCAAAAGCATTTGGTGTGGAGAGTAAAGAAGTTAAAGATGTTCAAAAAGCATTGAGTACGGATTACTTAAAAGAGGGGATTAATTGTATTGTTTGTCATAATGTTGATAAAATTAACCACTCTAAAGATCTTTTAAAAAGAGGTTTTGATGCAGTGGAGTGGGGCCCAAATGATGTTATGGTAGGACCTTTTGACTCACAGCGTACGAGTTATCATAAAAGTGTGAAGCGAGATCATTTTAACCAAGATGTCAATCGTCTCTGTTTTGTCTGTCACTATGGTGGGGAAAATAGTCATAAGCTTCCACTGTATACCACAGGAAAAGAGCATGAAGAGTCTAAAAGTAGTAAAAAATGTGTAGATTGTCATATGAGTGAGCGAAAAGATGGGGTAATTGCACCGCATATTCAAAAAGAGGGAGAGCTTACTAAAGTTAGGGGATTGAGGTCGCATCTATTTTCAGGGGTAAGGAATAGTGATATCGCAAAAGAGGCTTTTGATTCTAATCTTACTGAGCGTGGCTCAAACCTTATAGTAACACTTAAAAACAAAACACCTCATAAAGTACCTACAGGTTATGGAGGGCGTGCACTTAGAGTAGAGGTGATTTTCCAAGAAGGTCAAAACAATTTTAACTCAATCCATAAAGATCTCGATGTTGTCTATTTAGATGAAAAAGGGGAACTAACAATTCCTTATCTAGCTTATACTATTGAACATGATTTACGATTGAATCCTTCAGAAGAGCGAGAGGTTGTATTTGATATCCCAAAAAATGCTACAGATGCAAAAGTTGTTATTTGGTATCAACTGGTCAATGATGCGTTGCGTACTTTACTCAATATTACAGATCCAATTTTTACCAAAGCATATCAAATTTCCAGCCAAAATATAAAACTAAAAGAGCAACCATGAATGTAAAACAGAGACTAAAACTTTTAGCAGTCCTTTCCATCGTCGCAATTCTCTCTTTGACCTTAGCAAATGTCTATAAAGAGTATCTCTACATTTCAAAGCTTAAAAAAGTAGAAGATCTGGTATCTTTTAGCAGACAAGTATCTATAGTTATGGATCAGATACAGACTGAGAGAAGTTTGTCTGCTGTGTATCTTCAAAGTAGAGGTCGATTTCTTGTAGATGAGCTTGATGCACAGCGTAAACGAACTAATGAAGAGATATCAAATTTTTATACGATATCTAAAGCGTATCAGTTACTTGATAAGAGTGATGTTTTACAAAAAGATATTGAAGCTATAACGCTGTTACTTCAAGGTATTTTAACAGCTAGAAATAAGATCGATGTATTTATAGCTAAAGAAGAGATGTATGAGTACTTTGATAGTGTCAATAGAGATAGTTTACATATCATCTCGGTCAATGCTGAACGAGCACCCTCTACGGATATTTCAAAAGATTTAAACGCTTATTATTTCTTTTTAAAAGCAAAAGAGATTGCATCGAAGCAAAAGGCTATTTTGTCAGCTTCTTTTGTGAGTGAGAATTTTACTCAAGAAATTTTAGAGCAGACTATTGCACTGATTGCAAAAGAGCAATCTTACTTAGATGTTTTTGAAAGTCTCGCCCCTCAAGAGCTTATTGATATCTATAAAAAAGAGGAAAATAGTGAGGTTTTTAAAGACTCTTATGATTTAAGCCAAAGTGTTATTTCTGATACAAAAGAGGGGAGTTTTGATTTAGAGAGTTGGTTTGGAATAATCGCTAAAAAAGGGGATATTTTTAAAGAGATTGATAAAAAGGCGATTGATAAAATTGCTGAGGATGTAAAACAGACACCTACTATTGCTTTATATAGTGTATTAGCAGGTGTAGTATATCTATTTTTAATTCTTTTTGTAATACGGGGTATCAATAGAGAAATCAGTAGACGAGTCCATACATTTGACTGGATCGTCTAATAGATTACTTTTTTGGTTTTGTTGTAGACTCTTGAAGCATCTCTTCTAATTCAGATGGTGGATTTGTAGTTTTACTATCTTCATCATCAGAGAATAACTCCTTGTATTGACCAATGGAGCCTTCGACCTTACCTCCCTCATTGGAGATATTGCTGACATACATGCTACCTTTTACATATCCAGTCTGTTTGGTTGATAAAAGATCACATGCAATGTCTCCAATCAAAGAACCAGCAACAATGATGCTTTTTGCTTGAACTCTTCCTTCTACAAAACCTTTTGGCTCAATGAGTAGTCCATCACATACTACATCGCCTTCTAATTTTCCTCGAACTTGTACTTTTCTAGCGTTAACCCTCTTTTTGACAATTGAAGGTTCCATTATCTCTAGTTCATCACATTTTACATTTCCATTAATGATTCCACTTGATATGATTTTTTGTGCTTCGATATCTCCATTGACAATACCACTTTTACCAATCACAACAATATTGTCAACTTCGATACTCCCTTCAATATCACCATCAATATGAATTGTGTCATTACCCACAATTTTACCTGTTATCGTAGTACCTTTTGTAATAATAGTTGCCGTGTTGATTACTTCTTTTATAGAAGCAGATTCTGTTTTTTCTCTGTTTGATTTAAAAAGTGCCATAGCTTACCCTTATTAGATTTTTATTTGTATTGTTTAATGTGTTCAGTTGAAGTCTGATTTCAATTTGATTCATTAATTTAGACCAGTTGACCAATCTTTCACTTGCCATGACCTCTTCGTAAGTCTGAGAAGACCATGTTAAAAACTTATCTGGATTGAGCCACTTGTGAAGATATCGAATTTCATAATGCAGATGTGCTCCTGTACTTCTTCCAGTATTGCCTACATACCCTATCAAGTCACCTTTAGCGATATAGTCACCGCTTTTAACAGCAAACTTCTCTAGATGTCCATATGCTGTTTTAAATCCAAAAGGGTGATTAATCAAGAGATAATTTCCATAACTTCCTTTATGCTTTGCATATTCGACTACTCCATCTGCTGGTGCATAGATAGGAGTTCCAATCTCTGCACTCATATCTATGCCTGAATGATGATGCCTTTTTTTAGTGATAGGATGTATACGATAACCAAATTTGTCAGTAATGCGTATGTATTTTATAGGTACACCATTAGGAATACTTCGATTTAAAATTGTAAGTTGTGCAACAGTGAGTCTTGATTTTTCAATTTTAAGGGTTGTTCTATTTTTTGCATTGTTTGCACGATCATAAAAGCTGGATTCTATATTTGGCTCCAATCCGATTATCGTCTCAATTTCTGAAAGCTGTTCATTCATCGAATTGAGTGTTTCGCTCTTTCTTAAAATATTATTTTGTAAATCACCATTTTCTATAGCAAGCTGTTCTTTTGTATTTTGTAAGGTTTGTGTTAAGTTGTTAAGTTTATCTACCTTGTCTGATAGAGAGTATAAAAAAAGTGTTCCAGCGGCAAATATAATTACAATAGCAACAATAATCCAAATTGTAAATAATTTTATAAATTGGTGCATAGTGTATTGTTTCACGCCATGTATATCACTAATAGTAATTATAAATTTATTTTTCAAAAAAGACCTTATCATAAAATTAAAATTATATTGTAATACAATTTTTTATAAAAGTAAAGAAAAATAACCTAATATTTTAAATAAAGGTCATTTTGAGACGATTTTTGAATTATTCTAATTAAAATTAAAATATTTTTCATTTTTGACGATTTAATGGTAATACTTATACTAAGGACAGAATTTGAGTCTATTTGGAATGCTGAACAAACGCAAAAAAGAAGATATTGCACCAATTGAATTTGAAAAAAAAGTGATTGAGAGTAGTGATATTGCTAAAGATTTAGAAGAGATCGCATGTGCCCACCATATCGAAGTTAGAACACTTGATTATAAAATTATATCTTATAAAACATACTATAAAAAGATAGGAAGTCCAAGATATAGAGAGCTTAAAGAGATTGATAGAGAGAAGTTTTTTAAAAAGGAAAATATATTAAATCCAGAATTAGAGATATTACAAAAACTCAAAGTTGAAGTATATAAAAGAAATAGCTCTAGGTTTCCGATAAAGATTGTAATTGGTGGCAATAAATCACTTACTAAAGTAGTGGCAACTATTAAAATGCAGGAGAAAGTTAACTATTTTGATGGATTGGAGCGTGAAATTCTCTCAGAGATTGATAAGAAAAAGGCAAAATTGAAGATTCTTTTAGGTTGTTTTGATGGTGATTTGCGTTCAGAGATTAAAAAACTTGTCTCTTCCATAAGAGTAAATAAAAAGATAGAAAAAAATGTAACTATAGTTTTATGTCAAGCATACGAGATGAAAAAACATACGGTTGGAGAAATTTTTTATAAGTTTAGAGAAAAAGAGGAAGATAGTGGTCAAAGAGTAGATCACTCAAATAAAGGGTTTATGCATACCATTAAAGAGGGGGATGTGATAATAGAAGTGTTACAACCCAAAGAGGGAAGTGTAGGTCGTGATTGTAGAGGAAATCTCATCGCGCTTAAAGAAGTAGAACTCTCCAATGAGATTCCTGAAATCAAAGCTTCTGAAGATATCGAGTGCAAAGAGTTAGAAGATAAGATAGTCTATATTGCAAACAGAAGTGGATTTATCAATGAAACCAAACCAAATGAGTTTGAAATTAGTGATGAAATGATTGTAAATGAAGTGAGTTTTAGAACTACTGGTTCTATTGAAGCAGGGAGTGATAAGGATATCAAGATTGATATAAAATGTAATGATTCTATGTCTGATGCGATTGGTGCGGGAGTACATATTGAGACTTCTGAGGTTAAAGCGGAAGGAAATGTAGGAAATGGCGCTGTTGTTAAAGCTAAGGTTATAGAGATTGGCGGTCAAACACATCAAAGTGCTAAACTATATGGTGGTGATGTTTCTGTAAATCTGCATAAAGGATTTGTTGATGGAGAAAATATCACTATTGATCTGCTAGATGGTGGTAAAGTTGTAGGCGATGTTGTGCGCATCAAAAAAGCCTCAGGTGGAGAGATAGAAGCACGTGAAGTTTATATCGAAACTGTATTATCGAATGTTACCGTTTATGCATCTCACTACATAGAACTAAATAAAGTTGAAGGAACAGGTAATAAATTTATAATTGATGCCAAGGCGCAACGTGGGTTTAAAGAGAAAGTTGAAACTATTAAAGCAGGCATCTCTGCTGTAAAGTCAAATATGGAGAAGATTACCAAAAAGATTAAACAAATTAAAGCAAAAATTTATAATGAAAAAGAGACAACGATAAAGATACATGAGCGCATCATTGAGTTAAGAGCAGGTGGAACCAAGCCTCCTGCATCGTTGGTAACAAAAATGAGAGAAAATCAAAATAGGATAAAAGAGCATAATTTATTGTTAAAAGAGTTAAAAGATGCTAGAATGGAAAATGAAACTCTTGCGGAGGATTTAACAAACCTCCAATCTTCTGTTTTTGATGCAAAAGTGATTAATAACTCTACTTGGAGGGAGTTTAATGAGGTAATCTTTAGAATTATCGAACCTCCAATAAGTGCATCTCACCTTTTAAAAGATGGTGAAATTGCGCATGAGATTACGCTTAAAGCTGCTGAAGATGGGGAGTTTATTTTAAATAGAAAAGGATAGTCCATCATAGTAGCGATAGAAGGGGAGGTTGTTAAAAAAGAACCTACCTATTTACATTTAAAACTCTCCAATGGTTTAACTTATTTGGTACACATTTCTATAAACTGCAGTGCTAAAATTTCTTCCAATGTTATTTCATTATATACTACTCAAATTATCAAAGAAGATAGCCATGCACTTTATGGGTTTATTGAAACTTTAGAAAAGACAATGTTTGATCGTGTGATTAAGATAAATGGTGTAGGTCCTAGCACGGCGTTGGCAATTTGTTCTACATTTACACCTGAAGCTTTTTCGGCAGCTGTTTTTTCTCAAGATGTAGATGCGATTAAGACAGTTCCTGGAATAGGACCTAAAAGTGCAAAGAGAATTTTAGTAGAACTTAGTGATTTTGTTTTAACAACAGATACTCTTAATGATGTAAGTCAGGTTAAACAAGATGCACTTTTGGCATTAGAGAGTTTAGGATTTAAGAAAGAGAGAATTACTAAAGTACTTTCAACATGCAAGAGTGATACAGCGCAAACACTTATAAAAGAAGCGTTAAAAAAACTTACTTAAGGAATATGATTGAAAATTGCTATTATTTTTGGAGCTCAAAGTTTCGAACATGAGATAAGTATTGTTAGTGCAATTGCTATGAAAGATATTTTAAAGAGTGAAATCGTCTATATTTTTTGTGATGAGGATAGAGAATTTTATCACATACCTGCATCCCAAATAAAATCAAAACTTTTTAGTAGCGGTGCGTATAAAAAATCTTCAAAATTAACAGTTAAAAATGGTGGTTTTTATCAAAAGTCACTCATGAAAGAGAAGAGGGTGGATTTTGATGTCGCACTCAACCTCTCTCATGGGGCAGATGGGGAAGATGGGAAAATTGCTTCACTTTTAGAGTTTTTCGAGATCCCTTTTATTGGACCTAGAGTAGATGCAAGTGTTATGAGTTTTAATAAGCTCTTTACAAAACTTTATGCAAAATCTTTAGGGGTTGAGGTTGTGGATTTTGAAGTGCTCCAAATTGGTGCTTATAAAATTAGTTTGGATTATCCTGTAATCATTAAACCACTTCGACTTGGAAGCTCTATTGGGGTTAGTATCGTAAGAGATGAGTCTGAATTGGAGTATGCCCTTGATGTGGCGTATGAGTTTGACACAGAGGTATTAGTAGAGCCTTTTATAGAGAGTGTTAAGGAGTATAATTTAGCAGGGCTTAAAGCAGATGAATTTATATTCTCTATCGTAGAAGAGCCTCAAAAAGAGGAGTTTTTAGATTTTGATAAAAAGTATCTTGATTTTTCTAGAACATCACAAGTCCAAGAAGCTGGTATTGATAGTTATCTTGAAGAGAATTTAAAACTTACTTTTCAAAAGGTTTATGGAAGCCTATTTGAAGGGGCGTTGATCCGATGCGACTTTTTTGTAGTGGATGGAAAAATTCTTTTAAATGAGATAAATCCAGTTCCAGGAAGTATGGCAAATTATCTTTTTTCAGATTTTAATGCCGCGATAGAGCGACTTTTCAAATCATTACCAAAAAGTAAAAAAATTGCAATTGATTACCAATATATACACTCAATCCAAAAAGCAAAGGGCAAATAAATTAAATATCTTTAACTAATAAAATAATTGAAAAACTCTTTAAAATTTAAGAGTTTTTTATGTAAAAATTGTTTATAATTAAATTCAATTTACTTAAAGGATTAATACATGGCACATGTTACAGATGAAGCACTTTTGGTACAGTTAGGATATACGCAAACTAATGGGATGATGGAAACCCTAAAAGAGATTATTAAAAACACATATGGATATGAAAGTATCAAAAAACATATTATATCTTTACAGGAGTCGCTTAAGCCTTATGGGTCGTTTATAGCGATATCTTCTTCACATGATTTTTTTAAGATTAAAAATGAAAGTAAATCTGAGGTAGCACATGAACTGATACAAAAATGGTCTGAAAAATATAAAGTAAACCTCACTAAAGTTTCTGGTAAAGAGGCTTATTATATCGAGGGACAACGCGTCGCTGCATAAAATACAAAATGGGGTTTTTCCCATTTTGTTAATCTAAAAACACGCTTACAATCTCCGGAAATAAAATAATAATAAATAGCGTTACAAGTTGCAAAATTATAAAAGGGATAACCCCTTTATAGATATCTTTCGTACTTACCAAATCCCCAGCCGAACCTTTTAGATAAAATAGAGCAAATCCAAATGGTGGTGTCAAAAAGGAAGCTTGTAAATTCATCGCTACTAAAATTGCAAACCAAATGGGGTCAATATCAAAAACTTCAACGATAGGTAAGAGAATTGGAATTACAATAAAACAAATCTCTAAAAAATCTACAAAAAATCCTAAGATAAAGATAGCAAGCATGGCAATCGCCACAAAGGTCCAAGCATCTGCAATATCATTTTCAAAAAATTCTAAAATCAAATCTCCACCGCCAACTTCATTAAAAACCAGTGAAAATGCTGTAGCCCCGATGAGAATCATAAATATCATGGAGGTTAGTTTGACAGTTTCCAAGGCACTGTTTTTGAGATTTGAAAAAGTAAAAGAACCATTAGCAAGCATGAGGATGATTGCGCCTACACTACCAAATGCTGCTGATTCTGTAGGTGTTGCAACGCCTGCAAAGATACTTCCAAGTACTAGGGTAATTAAAAGCATTGGAGGCACGATAGAGATAAGTGCTTGGATGATTACTTTTTTTCTATCATCTGCTTCATTTGGAATAGCAGGAGCAATTTCGGGATTTAGATATGAAATGACCAGAATATAGAGGATATAAAGTCCAACTAAGAGAAGTGATGGTGCTAAAGCTGCACGAAATAGATCGCCAACACTCACGCTCATGACATCACCAAGGATAATAAGTACGATAGAAGGAGGTATAATTTGCCCCAGTGTTCCACTAGCTGCAATGGTTCCTGAAGCAAGAGATTTTGAGTAACCATAACGCATCATGATAGGAAGTGAGATAATTCCCATCATGACAACACTAGCACCTACAATTCCAGTACTTGCTGCTAATACTGCTCCTACAAGAACTGTGCTAATAGCAAGTCCTCCTCGTACATTTCCAAAGAGTTTTCCGATATTTATAAGTAATGCTTCTGCAATTTTACTTTTTTCAAGTATGAGTCCCATGAAGATAAAAAGAGGGACTGCCAACAGTGTGAAGTTTTGCATGATTCCATAGATGCGATAAGGCATAAGACGAAAAATATCAATTCCTACATCTGGCGTTAAAAGTGCAACAAAAAGTGCAGAGGAACCAAAAGCAAAGGCTACGGGAAAACCAATCATCAGCAACACAAGTGCTGCGATAAACATATAAAGGCTGATCAACTTTTAGCCTTTAACAGTTTGATATTTTTAAAGATTTCAGAGATACTTTGGAGTCCTAATAGAACAAAACCTACAACCATCATCGATTTGATAACCCAACGGTGTGTTAAACCTCCAGGATCGGGTGAAATCTCATTTTGTGTGTAGCTAAGTTCAATATATCCGAAACTGACATAAAGAATGAGGAGTGTAAACGGGAGGATTAAAAAGAGTTGAGAAGCTATGTCAACCATAGCTTTAGTTCTTTGTGAATAGTTATGATAAAAGATATCAACTCTCACATGTTTATTATTTTTAAGCGTATATGATAAACCTAATAGAAAGATGATATCAAAAAGATGCCACTCCAACTCTTGAAGCGCAATTGACCCTCCACCAAAAAAGTATCTATTTACCGAATCATATACGACTAAAAAACTTAGAACTACTACTAAAAATGCAGCCAACTTAGCAAAAAGTTCTACAAGTGTTTCAATTGCCCTCATACTTTTTTTAGGGCGCTAACTGCTTCATAAATATCATCTTGTCTCATAAAATGTTCGCCAATTAAAAATGCATCAACTCCAATTTTGCTTAAATCTTCAATGGTCTGTTTATCATTGATGCCACTCTCAGCCACGATAATTTTACCATTGGGGATAAGTGGGATTAGTTTTTCACAAAGCGTCATGTCCATCTCAAATGTTTCTAGGTTTCGGTGGTTGATTCCTATGATATCTGCACCTGCAAAAATTGCTTTTTTCAGATCATTTTTATCATGAGTTTCTACTAACGCTTCCATTCCCATATGTCTTGTGAAGTTTAAAAGCTCTTTTAGTTTATCTTTACTAAGTGCGGTAGCAATGAGTAAAATAAAATCCGCTCCATATACTAAAGATTCAACAATTTGGTATCTATCGACGATAAAATCTTTTCTCAAAAGTGGAGTTGGAACATAGCGTCTGATGCCTGTGAGATATTCAAGATCTCCTTGGAAAAAGTGTGGTTCTGTTAAAACTGATATCGCACTTACTCCAGATTTTGTGTACTGTTGTGCGATAAAGAGTGGATCGAAATCTTCTCTGATAACCCCTTTGCTTGGACTTGCCTTTTTTACTTCTGCTATGATTCTGTAAGGATCTTCTTTAGTTGCCGTTAAATGTGGTCTTACATCTCTTGGTGCGTACGAATTGTAAGCAAGTGAGCGTCCAAGCCAGTCGATAGAAAATTCTTTTTCTCGTTTTTTTAAATCTTCTTTGGTCTTTCTGATGATGTCATCTAGTATCATTTATCATGTCCCTCTATACATTTTTTTATTATTTTTATATGATCAAGTATCTCTTTTTCATCACTCTTTTTTGAAAGTGGTTCTAACAGTTTATAAGCATCTTCACAATTACCTTTTTTATACATTCCCCATGCAAGAGAATCAATATAAAAAAGTGAATCTGGTTCAGTTTTAAGTGCTTTTTTTACAAGCTCTATACCCCTGTCAATATCTAACTCATGATTAATCAAGAGATATCCGTAGTAATTATAATAGAGTGGATCTTTTAAGATATCCACTACTTTGTCAAATTTTCCACTAATGCTGTTAAGTAGTTTTTTTGAGTTTTTATTCTTTGCACTTTCATACTCTAATATAGCAGATCTAGCTAGCAATATATTGTCGCCACTTTTTTCGTAGAGTTTATCTGCAAGTTTTAATGCACTTTTATAATCTTTTTTTGAAGTATAGATATCCAGCAGTAAAAGATCATCAAATTTAGTCTCTTTTAAAAATGATATCGCTTCATTATAACTTTTTTTAGAAGCATAAAGTTGGATTAGTTTTTCTGCAAATGCTGGATTTTTTGTTTTTAGATAAAGTTTTTTTAGTATGTTCGCAACACCTTCACTATCATGCGTATGTGAGTAAAATTGAATTAATCTCGCACAAATAGTCTCTGAACATCCATTTAGCGCTACATCTGTTTCAAGAAGTCTTATCGCTTTGTGCTTTTGTTTCATTTTAATATAAATCAAATCGGTCATCTTTAAAAGTGCATAAGCACTTTTCTCTTTTTGATAAGCTTCCTCATAAGATGCCAATGCTTTTTCACTCTCCCCAATACCTTCATAAGCTAAACCAGCAAGTTCTAAAGTTTTAGCAGTTCTGTTCTCCTTGAGAAGCTTATCGGTAAGCTTGCGTGCGGCTTTAAACTTTTTTTTATCTATATAATAGGCCACAAGATAACTATCAAGCGTAACGTTATGATGGTTGTTTGCTTCTGCTTTGTCTAAAATGGTTTTAATAGTGTTATAATCTTTGCTAATTACAGCGTTTTTTATCGCTTCTGTAGCATAAGTGACTTTGCCTGTGAGATCGTAAAGTTTGGCATAATAGGTAGATGCAGTTTTAAATTGTCTATGGTTTTGCGCATCTAGTGCAAAAATAGCAAGTTTATCTTCCTCTGGAAAGTAGGAGGTTAAATTGCTATCTAGAACTTTATCTGTAGTTGGAAGTAAAGCAGATTGTTTTGAAGTACAACCAGCACCAAGAGCAACAATCAAAAAAATTAAATAATAATACCTGGACACTCTTTAATTACCTCATCTTTGTTTTCTTTAAAATGATCCCAAAAGGGAAACGTACGACATTGTGTTGGACGAACAGGATAAATTTGACATCCCTTTTTATCTGCATCAAAAAAAATACAGTGAAAACTGCCTTTAATTTTTAACTCTTTAAGAGAGATTCGATACCCAACTTTTCTAGTATAAGTTTGTATAAACTCTTGACGATCCAAGTTCAAAAACTCAGCCATCTCATTAACCTCTTTTGGCGTACACCAAATATAACCACTTTCGCCGATACAGCAGTTCCCCTCGCATGAGGAGCATTTAGAGGCATCAAACCCAAAGTCAAATCTCTCTTGCTTTACAATGTTATGCATTTTATACTATATGTCCTTGTTTTTTGATAAATAGATTTTACCTCTAATGTTGGTTCTCCCTCATGCATGTTTACCAAAGGAGGGTGTATCTTAGTTTTTGCACGACTTCCTTTTCGTGCGTGAATGAGTACCAAAGAGGAGGGCTTAGCTTTTGTTCCATGAACAAACCGCATATCTTCCACTTGCAGTTTAGCCTCTTTTAGACTTACAAGCAAATCTTGCAGACTACCTGCATCATAACAGAAGATAAAATGCCCTCTATTTTTAAGAAGTTTTCGCACCTTTTGTATAAAATCTTCTATTGGCATGTGGGTGTTATATCTACTAATGTGTAAGGCTTCATTTTCACTCTTACTAACTCCATCATGATAGTAGGGTGGGTTGGAGATAATAAAGTCAAACTCTTTTTTAAAATCATAAGTTAAAAAGTCATCTTCTATAATATGGGCGGTTAGTTTGTTAATTAGGGCATTTTTTTCAGAGATAAAAGCATTATGGCTCTGTTTGTCGATCCCTGTTAAAGAGACTGGAAAATCACGAGCTGTTAAAAGCCCAAGTATCCCACAACCACAACCGATATCTAAGAGTTCGTCCTTAGGGTTAAATTTGGTAATAAAATCATATAAAAAATGAGAGTCACTATTGAAAAAATAACCAGACTCTTCTTGATATAAGAACAAACCCTAACCTTTTTTGATATGATTTTACTCAAAAGGAGCTGTCATGATAATTATTCCTGCACGAGTTGCATCTAGTAGATTTCCAAATAAAGTTTTAGCAGATATAAATGGTTTGCCTATGGTCATTGCTACTGCTAAACGCGTTGAAAGTATTGATGATGTGGCAATTGCAACCGATGCACATGAGGTTTTAGATATTGCACAAAAATATGGTTTTAAAGCTGTCTTGACGAGTGAAAATCACAAAAGTGGAACAGACCGTATAAATGAAGCGGCACATATTTTAGGAATTAGTGATGATGAAATTGTTGTCAATGTCCAAGCTGATGAACCCTTTATCGAGCCAGAAGTTGTACAAAGTGTTTATGACCGAGTAGTTCAAGCTAAAAATGCGCAAGAGGGCGTCATGATGGTAAGTTGTTATAAAGAAATTGAACCCTCTTTTGCCAATGACCCAAATCATGTAAAAGTTATCATGGATCATCAAGGGTATGCGATCTATTTTTCAAGAAGTAAAATACCTTATGATAGAGAAGAGTATCATAACTATTTTGGGCATCTTGGTATTTATGGATTTACAAAAAACTCACTTGAGAATTTTTGTGCCCTGAAAAATGCCCCGTTGGAGGATATAGAGAAGTTAGAACAGCTTCGTGCTCTTTATTATGGTGAAAAAATTGCTATGGTTGAAGTTAAAAGTAAAAGTTTTGGAATTGATACAAAAGAGGATTTGCTCCTTGCTTTGAAGATGTTTGTATAAAGACCCTGCAACGCTAAAAAGAGGAGGAGTTAAAACAAGCGTTGCAAAGGCTTATAAGTATATCGGCACAAATTTTTATCTCTTAACCCAATTAAAGTAAAAAATTAATGAAAAGTGATTATAAAAATGTGTACAATCTTCAAATATAAAAAATATTGATATTTTTCTTTTTTATAGATAGTATATTTCATTTTAAAAAAATATATTTTACAAATTGTTCTAAATTGTAACACTTTTGTCAAATAAAACAATTAAGTATAAAAAAAATTAACAAAATATTTTTTAAATCCGATATGCTTTATAAGTACGAAGATGTACTTGCAATAAAATATAGGCAGGTAAAAATAATGGTTGGAAAAAAAATGTTTTTCTTGAAAGCTTTTTTAAGATCAGAGAAGCTTAGAGATCAAGTCTCTTTTGATGACTTTTTAAGTAAATATACAAAAGAGAAATTAACCGCTTTTGCAAATTCTGATATACACAATGACAGAAACAATGAAAAGAGTTTGGCGGTTCTTCTTTTTAGTATGGATTGGGAGAAGGATGATGCTTTTTTTGTCAAAGAAGCGACTGATAAACTTCTTGAATGTGTTAAATGTGAGGTAAGAGAGCATGATGTATTAGCGAAGTGGAATAAAGATGAATTTTTGATCTTGCTTCCAGAGTGCTCTATAGAGTCAGCTGAAAAGATTGCGTTTCTTATCAAAAGTATTGTAGATGCTCGTACTTTTGTAAACATGAAGGTATCACTTACTTATGGAATTACAATTCATGAGGATAGTGATACGCCAGATTCATTTATAAATAGAGCAGAAGCTCAGTTAAAAAAGTGTGAAGTACACTCATAGTTCACTAATTCCATCAATAAATTGTCTGATGATAGGGATGTTTGTAGTTTTGAAAAACTCAGGCTTATCATCAGCTAATACTTTTCCATCGTAAAGCATTATCATCTGATCTGCTATCTTAAAACTCTCATTTATATCATGGCTTATAACTACTGAGGTGGTTCCAAGTTCTTTTTGTAGTTTTACAATGAGGCGACTTATTAGATCACTCGCTATCGGGTCAAGTCCAGAGGTAGGTTCGTCGTATAAAATTATATCAGGACTCAAAATAATTGTTCTAGCGATTGCTACTCTTTTTTGCATACCTCCACTGAGCTCATGTGGGGAAAGATGCATAATCTCTTCAGGTTTTAATCCTACCAGTTCAAGTGATTTTATCACTTCCTCTTTTATCTTTTTTTCATCATAATTAGTATGTTCACGAAGTGGGAAAGCGATATTTTCATAAATGCTCATACTGTCAAAAAGTGCACCAAATTGAAAAGCAAACCCTATCTTTTTTCGGATTTCTAAAAGCTCTTTTTCAGTAGCTTCTGCGATATTTAGCCCCTCAACAAGTACTTCTCCTTTTGTGGGTTTTAAAAGTCCGACAATTTGTTTTATAACTGTTGATTTTCCAGTTCCAGAAGGGCCCATGATTACTGCTACTGTACCTTCTTTAATCGCAAAGTTTAATCCTGTAAGTACTTTTTTAGTGCCAAAATATTTATGTACTTCTTTAAATTCGATAACATTTTCCAAACTCAAAATCCTCTCTTTGCTATAAATCCACGATTAAATCCAGCTAAATCTTTATAAAATTTTAGATTAAATTTATTTAAATATCTACTCATTGACTCTTTTTGGTCATAACCCATTTCACACAGAAGATAAGAGCATTTTCTCTGGATCCAAATGTCAACGATCTCTTTTAACATTTCATCTCCTACTTTTCCACCAAATAGTGCATTTTGCGGCTCATGTGAGAGATTTTCTTCTAGCTCAAAACCCTCTGCTATATAGGGTGGATTTGAGATTATCATATCAAACTCATCATAAATATCATCAAGATAATTGGTGTGTACAAAGGTTATCTTATCGCTTACTTTAAATTTTTCAGCATTTATCTTTGCAATTTCTAACGCTTCTTTAGAGATATCAGTTGCTGTAATCTTTATATTATCTATTAGCAGAGCTAACATGATTGAGATGATTCCACTTCCTGTTCCAATTTCAGCCACACTTTGAGGTTTGATTTCTAGAGCATAATCTACTAATATTTCTGTTTCAGGGCGGGGAATTAGTGCACCTTGTTTTATGAAAAACTCTCTTGAATAAAAGCTAACTTTCTCAGTTATGTATTCTATGGGTTCATGTGATAGTCGTCTTTTGATTAGTGTTTGATATGGATTATACTTTTCAAAAGGTTTTTGTTCATTTAAAAGAAGTTGGACTTGGTCATAATCTAAAAGATGCCGTAAAAGAATTGAGGCTTCTTTTGGATTTTTTAAAATCAAAGAAGCCTCTTTTAAAGCCTCTTTAATCGTCATTTATCTGCACGCCTAATCTTTTTAGACGCTCTACAAGTGGTGGATGAGAGTGGTAGAAAAAAATAAAAATAGGGTGGGATTTTGGAAAACTTTTATTTTCATTTGCTAGTTTTTGAAGGGCTGATGCTAACTCTTCTTGACTTTGACACGCTGAACCATATTTATCAGCATGATATTCATTTGATCTACTCATCATGCCAAATAGGGGCATAAAAAAGAGGGATAAAATGGGAGAGAAAATTAAAAACATTGCGATGATAGAGTAAGGTGTTTTCTCAATGGAGATTGCTTCAAAAAGTGATTGGGGTAAGTTTCCAAAGATAAAAAACATTAGAAACAGAAGTGTGCCCACCATTGCAATATTTTTTATGATATCTTTATGTTTAAAGTGTCCAAGTTCATGACCTAAAACCGCAAGTAGTTCATTTTTGGTTAGTTTTTCGATCAGTGTGTCATAAAGCACAACTCTTTTTGATTTACCTAATCCGCCAAAATAAGCGTTTAGTCTGTTATCTCTTTTACTTGCATCTATGGTAAATACACCGTCAGTTTTTAGTCCAGCAGAGGATAATAATTTTTCAATTGACTCTTTTAGCTCTTCATTTTCTAAAATGTTAAACTTGTTAAATATAGGAGCGATTAGCGTAGGATAGATAACATTTATAACTATCATGATAGCAAAAATGAGTGCAAAGCCCCAAAGCCACCAACTCTCTATATTTATAATAATTGTAGAAATAAGCCAAGTGATCGCTCCACCAAAAATGATAAACATTGCAGATGATTTCAGAGTATCAACAATATAGAGTTTTGCATCCATGTTTGAAAATCCAAACTTTTTATCTAAAATAAAAGTTTTATAGAGATCAAATGGTAAAGATATGAAAAATCCAACAACTCCAAAAAGAAGTACATAAACAACAGATTTCATCGCCATGTCTTCAATAGTGACTGCATTTGCGAGCCATTTTAGTCCAAATCCAACCCAAAATATAAAGCTAAGATACTCAACCAGTGAACTGAGTATTTCCATTCTTTGACTAGCAATCTTATACTCTGCAGCCTTGACATAGTTTGATGGGGTTAAGATGACAGCAGGGTTATGTTTTTGGGTACTAACATATCCAACCTCCATGACTGAAATATAAATTTTTGTTAAAATATAGATAAAAAATACCGCTCCAATTGTTAATAACATATACTATTTCTCCAACACATTTTGTAAAATTTTAGTAAACTCTTCAGGTGGTTTATATCCGATGGTTTTAAAGTTTTTAAGTTCATTTCCAGATGCATCGTAAAAGATAATCGCTGGAGGTCCAAAGATATTATATTTTTTCAAAAGTGCTTTATCCGTATCTGTATTTTTAGTAACATCCACTTTTAAAAGTTTAAACTCACTCATAAGTTTTGAAACCGTAGGGTCTGGAAAAGTTATATGTTCAAGCTCTTTACAAGAGGCACACCAATCTGCACCAAAATCAATCATAACCATTTGGTTACTATTTTTTATCTCTTGCTCTAATTCATTAATTGTATTGACTCTTTTAAAACTATTTGTAGCTTGAGTTTGACCAATCGGTGTACAAGCTCCAAATTTTTCTAATGGATTAAATGGATTGGTTGCTCCTGAAAATGAACCGATAAGCATGATAGCCCCAATGAGTGAAAGCATAACTGCAAAAACTTTAATCAATTTTTTAGCTCCGCTTATGCCCTCTTTTGAGGTTTCAAAAGCACCAGAATAGACAGCACTTCCAATAAATAGCAGAGACCATAAAAATAGGCTAATAGATCCTGGAATAATACGAGAAAGCATCCAAATAGCGATACCCAACATCACAACACCAAAAATCTGAGAAACTAAAGTCATCCAGCCACCAGGTTTAGGCATAAACTTACCAGCACCAGCTCCGACGATTAGAAGTGGAACTCCCATTCCTATACTCATGGTAAATAGCGCCATACCACCAAGAAGTGCATCTCCAGTTTGTCCGATATAGACTAACGCTCCGGCAAGTGCAGGGGCAACACAAGGACCCACTATGAGTGCAGATAAAAAGCCCATGATTGCAACGCCTAAAAGACCACCGCTTCCTTTTGCATCATCAGAAGTTTTACTGATTTTATTTTGAAGTGTTCGAGGAAGTTGAATCTCATAATAGCCAAACATCGAAAATGCAAGTGCCACAAAAACAAGTGAAAATATTGAGATAACCCATGGATTTTGCATAGCAGTTTGGATATTTGCTCCAAACATGCCTGCTAATACTCCAGCTGCTGTATAAGCGATAGACATAGCAAGTACATAAATTACAGAGAGAAACAGTCCACGAGATGCACTCATCTTTTTACCATCTCCCGATTGGGAAACAATGATAGAGGAGAGGATGGGAATCATTGGGAAGATACAAGGGGTAAGCGCAAGAAGTAAGCCAAAGCCAAAAAATAGTGCTAAAATAGTTCCAATAGAGC
>DQTU01000031.1 GCA_015662615.1 Campylobacterales bacterium
GACCCTATCACAGATGCAAAAGTGGAGCTTGGAAAAAAACTATTTTTTGACCCGAGACTATCACGAAGCGGACTAATTAGCTGTAATACTTGTCATAATCTTGGCATGGGTGGAGATGACGGAGTACCTGCGGCAATTGGACATAAATGGACTGCAAATCCACACCATTTAAATTCGCCAACAGTTTACAACTCAGTATTTTTTACAGCACAATTTTGGGATGGAAGAAGTCCTCATCTTGCAGACCAAGCACAGGGTCCTATGCAAGCAGCACCTGAGATGGCAGCACCAGCAAACCTTGTAAAAGAGAGAATCGTTTCAATTCCTGAATATGTAGCAGAATTCAAAATTGCATATGGCGACGATGTAAAAATTACATTTGAAAAAATAGCTACAACCATCGCAACTTTTGAAAAAACATTAGTAACACCTTCAAAATTTGATGATTTTTTAAATGGAGATGTAAAAGCACTAAATGATGCAGAGCAAAAAGGTTTAAACACTTTCATCGATAAAGGATGTGCAAGTTGCCATAATGGTATCGCACTAGGCGGAACCATGCAACCATTTGAACTTGCTGGAAAGTATAAGTTTGCAGATGTTGGTGACTTTAAAGGTGATGATAAAGGCATGGTAAAAACTCCAACGCTAAGAAATATCACAGAGACTGGACCATATTTTCACAACGGTGCAGTATGGGCACTTACAGATGCTATCAAAGAGATGGGAAGTATTCAACTTGGTATAAAAATCACAGATGCTGAAGCGGATGAAATGCTCACATTTTTAAAAGCACTCAAAGGAAGAAAGCCAGCTATCACTTACCCTCAACTACCAGAAGAGTCAGCGACAACACCAAAACCTACTTTTGACTAAGAGTTTAAAAGAGCAGTATTTTTACTGCTCTTTAGATTCTTTTACCTTATCAAGTTTCTCCAAAAGCTCCAAACCTCTTTTTTTATCGCCTTTACAAGATTGACTCTCAAATCTAGTTTTTGCATCATGTTGGGTTAATGCAATCGTAGCAAGCTCATCAAAAAGTTTGTTGAGTGATATATCTTTACTTTTAGCATATTTTTTCAACCGTTCATATTTGGTATCGGGAATTCTTAATGTCAATGTACTCATGATCTCTTCCTTTTTAAAAACTCTTTTGCTGTTAGCACATCAAAATCAAAATATAATTCATTTGATTTTAAATCTTTGATATTTTCTGTAATGATAACTGAACTATTGCTAGCAACCGCCAACTCTACTAAAAAATTATCATCTGCATCTTTTAGATTTGGTCTCCACAGATAAAAAATCTCATTGTATGTACATGTAGATAAAAAAGCTTGAAATAACGCTTCTTGCTCTTCAATTTTGAGAGCACACTGTTTTTGAATAGATACTCTTTTCATAATTGCCTCATATTCAAGAAAAAGTGCTGAACTGATTTGAGGAGATATCTCTCCCAAAAGTGCAAGCCTGATAATCTCACGACCTGTACCATCTTGACTTAACAATGCTGAAATCCATACATTTGTATCTATGACCAAATTCATAAAATATGATAGCATATATGATGTTATAAAATCAAGTTTTAAAGATAGAAAATTTTGATTGGTATAATCATTGATTTCCTCAGTAGCTAATTAGAATCGATAAAAAACTTAAATTGATACATCAAAATCGACGCTGCAGTAGCAACATTAAAACTTTTCACATCTTCTGACATCTCAATTTTTACCACTTCATCACAAGCACCCAAAATCTCTTTAGAAATCCCATGTGCTTCATCTCCCATTAAAATGACCCATTTTTTGGGAACTTTTATATCTTGAAGGGGTATTGCTTCTTTGGTTATTTCAGCAGCAAAGATTTTATAGCCATTTTTTTGTAATATTTTTAGTGTCTCAAATATATCATCATAGGCATGTATTTTTAATTTACTCACATGCCTCATAGAAACCCTTAGCGCTCTTCTTCCATAAGGATGAGGACCTTTTGAGGGAACTAAAAGAGAGTTTATACCAAGTGCTGCAGCACTTCTTGCAATTGTCCCGACATTGTTCAAATCAAGCATGATGATTTGATTATCTAGTTCTTCTAAAGGAGTTTCAGGTGGTCGAGTCCCATGCATCATAACACCATGATGAATTGTATGTCCCACGATCTCTTTCATCAGTTTTTTATCTGCAACGAAAAAGTAATAGCGAAACGATGTTTTTGAGTACGCAGTATAAGACCATGAAAACAGCATTAAATAAAAAAGATGAACAGGCTATTTTGAAAGAGTACGAACAGACAAAGCAAATTTGCAATGCCTGTCATGTTTCAGAAAGAGTACCATTTATAAAGGTAATTGATTCTAAATATAGATGGCAACCGATTCGTTAGCGTTTACCC
>DQTU01000067.1 GCA_015662615.1 Campylobacterales bacterium
CAATGGCATCTGTAAAAAATATAAAATCAGCACTTTTAGGTTGTGCATCTTCATCTTGCAGTATTACCGTTTGAGCGTAAGGTACTCGGTTGGGTATTCCATGACGCATTTTTAAGTGCCCGCTTCCTACCAATACAACCATGCTTTTATCTTCATTTGCCGCTAGATATTTGTTGATACTATCTGCCATGGTTTGATCCCAAAGTATTTGAGATTGGTAGATGAAGTCGAGGTTTTTCATTTTACTTTTTTTCATGTGCATGTTTGTACCAAAAAATTTCAAGAGCTCATCTTTGTACACTCTGTTTGAAAAATCAATAGTTTGTGGAAGTTTTGCCTGCTCTTTATACGTAAGTCCAAAGAGTCCATTTTTGGAGATTTTTTTTGTTAGTTCTCTTTCAAGATTTAGTGCGATGATAGGGGTTTGGTTTAGTTTTGCGTAATCTATGATGGGTTTATAAAGATTGTAGTCAAAGCCCCACCTTTTGAAATATTCACTTTTTTTGAGAAATGTTTTTAAGTTGATTTTATCTTGAAGATAATCGTCAATTATAGGTTGGAATTTTCTTTGAAACATCTCCATACCGATAGCAAAACTTTTTCCTCTTTGGTGCATGGATTTAATCACTTTTAGTTGATTTAAATGGTGTGCAAATAGGTCATGATTTTCGCCTACAAAAATGACTCTTTTGTTTTGTATTTCATCCATGATATGTTGAAAAGAGAGATTTTTAGGTACTTTTATCACTCTTGTTGGTTGTGAGAGTTGAAAGTGAGTTCCATGTTGCACTTTGGGATAGATAATGTTTAGGGTTGTATTGTTCTCATTCTTGTCTATTTTTTGCTCTTTGTCAAAGAGAACTTCTAACACACGAGAATTTAAGGCAATATCATATTTCCCCTCTTCGAGTACAATGTCAATCGTCTCATCTTCACATGTGATAATAACTGGTGTTTTTTCATCGATTTTGAAAGTGAGGTGGAATTTTTTATCGTGAAAATCTGTTTTAAGTTCTGTGACTTCAAAGCTGAATAAGGTTTGGGCGAAAAGCATCGCAATTAGTATAAATTTCATAACGACCATTATATAAATTTATTGTTATAATACTCTCATGAAAATATTATACTTAGCAGATGTAGTGGGCAGACCGGGACGAATGATGATAAAACATCATCTTAAAAAGATAAAAGAAGCGTACGAAATTGATTTAGTCATCATCAATGCGGAAAACGCCAGCCATGGATTTGGTATAAGTATCAAAAACTCAAAAGAGCTTTTTGCCATGGGGATTGACATGATGACTGGTGGAAACCACTCATGGGATAAAAAAGATATATTGCCAATAATGGATAGTGAACCGATTTTAAGACCTATGAATTATCCTTCGTCAGCTCCAGGAAGTGGAGTAGGGTATCTTACTGTTGGAGATGAAAATCTAGTGGTTATCAATCTCATGGGGCACTTTACGATGCCTATGGTTGATAATCCTTTTACGATGATTGTAGCAGAAGTTGAACGACTTAAAGAGGAAGGATATGAAAATATCTTTATAGACATGCATGCAGAAGCAACAAGTGAAAAAAGAGCACTCATGGCGATGTTAAAAGGAAAAGTAAGTGCGATTTGTGGTTCTCATACACATATAGGCACGGATGATATGGAGATAGATGAGGGTACTTTTTATGTTACTGATGTGGGGCTTACAGGTTGTCGTGATGGGGTTATTGGTATGAGTAAAAAAGAGCCGATGGCTAGGTTTTTGACCTCTATCTCTTCAAAGTTTGATGTACCAAATAGTTGTAAAAAGATTTTGCAAGGTATGATTTTTGAGCTAGAAGAGGGAAAATGTATCGATGCTTTTAAAATCAAAGCATATGATTATGAAGAGGCAGAAGTTTCACAAAGGGCATATATTGAACAGTAGCTTTGAAATTTTGGAAGTTTTGAAAAAAGCTGATTTGTTAAAAGATACAGTACATCCATATTGGTGGCCAAATTGTGGAACATTTGAAGTGCTAGTTGGGGCGATTTTAACACAGCAGACCAAATGGGAGAAAGTAGAAAGTTCTTTAAAAAATCTTAGAGAACATAATGTTTTAGAACTTGAAAAAATAGCTGAAATAGATATAGATATTTTAGCAGAGCTCATCAAGCCTAGTGGTTTTTATAATACTAAAGCAAATCGTCTAGAGATGCTTTGTGAAGCGATTGTTTTGGAGTTTGGCGATTTTGAAAACTTCCAAAAAGTTGTTTCAAGAGATTGGTTATTAAACCAAAAAGGAGTAGGTCAAGAGAGTGCTGATGCCATACTTTGTTACGCATGTAAACGAGAAGTTTTTGTAGTTGATAACTATACAAATAAGCTATTAAAGTCCCTTGGTTACGAGTTTGAAAGCTATGAAGAGCTCCAAGAATGGATGATTGGTGGCATAGAATCAAATCTTGATAATATCAATAAACTTTATAATCGTGAAGTGGATTTATTCACAATTTATTCACGATTTCACGGTAAGATTGTGGAGCTTGGAAAAAGTAAAAAAGATATAGAGGAGATACAAGCATGAATCAGACGGAAAATATCGACATCACAAAAAAAGATGAATATCTTACTCAGGTAACTGAGTTCAAAAAGAAGTACAAAGATAAAAAGAGCGAACTTGAATGGGCAGATGACGAATGGGAAGAGTCAGTCATTGAAGAAGAGATGAACAAGTATGCGTCAAGAATTAGACTGCTAAACAAAAGACTTGTAGCTATCAAACAGATAGAAAGTGAAAAGAGAGCTTAAAGCTCTCTCTCTTCAACAACATTTAATCCAAATCCACTAATTCCCACAAACTCTCTATGTTTATTTGTTACAAGAAGATTAATATCACTAAATCCTAAATAGTTCAGTATCTGAGCACCGATACCAAACTCTTTCATATATGGATTTTCATTTGCTGCTTTTTCTAAAAATATAAGAACACCACCCTCATTTTTAAGAATTTCTACACTTTTGATGATACTAAGATGACGATTTTTGCTTAAAAGCTCTAAATCAGTTCCGATATTGTGAAATCGAACATTTTGCATGTTGTTGTCATTTTTGAAAAGATAAGCGATATGGTGGTTGTCATTGTGATCAACAAAATCAACTCTTTTTGCCTCAGCATCTAAAAATGTTGTTTTTGCTTCAGCTACAACTTTTATAAGTGACTCATGTTCCATGCGATACTCAACGATATCTGAAATATAAACAATTTTTAAATCATGCTCTTTTGCAAATATCTCCAAATCATCACGCCGTGCCATGGTTCCATCTTCTTTCATAATTTCACAGATAACAGCAGAAGGTGCAATCCCAGCTAATTTACAAATATCCACAGAGCCCTCAGTATGACCCGTACGAACCAAAGTACCACCATCTTTGGCAATAAGTGGAAAGATATGCCCAGGACGCACTAAATCGCTTGCAGATGATGCATAATCCGCTAAAAGATGAATAGTCATATCTCTTTCCGCAGCAGATATCCCAGTTTCACACTCTTTTGCATCAACTGAAACGGTAAAAGCTGTCTCATAAGAGGAGTCATTTTTGCTTACCATTGGATTTAAATTCAATCTTGTAGCAATTTCTTGTGAAAGTGCTACACAAATAAGACCTTTTGCCTTTGAAGCACAAAAGTTAACCATTTGAGGAGTTGAAAATGTAGATGCATACACCAAATCCCCCTCATTTTCCCTATCTTCATCATCTATCATGATGACCATGTTCCCTTTTTTAATCTCTTCAATTGCTACTTTTACTCGTTGAATTGGCATATTTTCTCCATGTTTTATTGAAATATATATGAATTATAGCAATTAATTTATAAAAGGACTTGACAAAAAAGAAAAAAGTTACTATAATCACACCTCAAATTTAGATGAACGATGCTGGGGTGTGGCCAAGCGGTAAGGCACTGGTTTTTGGTACCAGTATTCAGGGGTTCGAATCCCTTCACCCCATCCA
>DQTU01000037.1 GCA_015662615.1 Campylobacterales bacterium
AATTTTACCCTTATTTTACTGTCTAATTTTATCTAAATTTGGAATTTGAAGAATTAGACTTTTTTAAAAATTGTTTGTTTTTCTTGGGGTATTATACTTAGTAAGTAAACTGATTATAGTGGTTTTTACTCCACTATAATTTCCTCAGCCACCTCTTTTATCAAAAGCTCAACCTCTAAAACTTTTTTCTTACTCGCTTTGATGACTCTTAGTGTATATTTTGGAGTTTTTATTTTGTCATTTACTTTGGGTATCTTCCCAAAAAAAGTACTTAAGTATCCATTTAAATTTGTAAAGTCTTCAAGGGATTGGTCAATGTCCAAATGAAACTCTCTGTTTAGGGTTTCTATATCTATGTTGGCTTGAACATGATAAGTGGTATTTGAGATTTTATTGATGAGGTTATCTTCAATTTTATCAAACTCATCTACGATCTCTCCTACTAACTCTTCTATGATATCTTCCAAGGTAACAATTCCTATAAAATCGCCATGTTCATTTACGATAGCAGCCATGTGGGATTTTTCTACTTTCAATCGCTCTTGAAGTGAAAAGATCTTCATAGTCTCTGGGGCAAAAAAGACAGGGCGGAGAATTTTTGAAATTGCAAATTTATCCTCTTTCCCGTAATATCTAAAAAGGTCTTTTACATTTATCATCCCGATAATTTCACTGTTTATAGAGATGGGAAATCTTGTAAATCCTGTCTTTTGTGTCATTTCTACAATTTCATCAATGGTTGAATGGAGATTTAAAACTGTGGTCTCATTTTTGGGAATCATAATCGAATACGCTTCAATGTTATCCATCTTAAAAACATTTTTGATGACATCTCTCTCATAAGAGTTGATACTTCCCTCTTCCATGCCTAATGTTGCCATCTCTTTGATCTCACCCTCAGAGATCGAGGCCATTTCCCCTTTAGATATAAAAAAAGAAGCTATGGTATTTAAAATGTAAATAATTGGCGAAAGCAGGGTGGAAAGAAAGATAAGGGGTCTAGCGACAAATAGTGAAATCCCAAGAGAGTGTTTTTCTCCATAGATCTTAGGGATGATCTCTGCGAACATGATGATTAAAAAGGTTAGAAGTGCTGAGACCACTCCAAGATATACTTCTCCAAAAATTTGTACAGCGATAACACCCACATAAATACTACCGACGATGTTAATAATATTGTTTAAAACAACAATAGTTGCGATGTACTTTTGTAGCTCTTCTTTAATTTTAAGTAGTGATTTGGCTCTAGGGTCAGCATTTTTTTCATTTGCCGTCTCTTTTGCTTTGGTATATGATACAGACAGAAGTGCGGCTTCTGAACCCGAAACAATTGCACTTGTAACTATAATAGCCACGATAAATGCAATAAAAAAAACGATTTCCATTTAGTTTAAATGATCCTTTAATATTTTTTTACATTATAGGGCATCTCTAATAACCCTAGACACTCATAACATCACTAGCTTTGTCTTCTGCAAGGCAAACTTTCGTAGGACTAGCTAGCTAATTCAAGGAAGTTTAACGCAGTCAGAAGACAAAGCTAGTGATGCCCTTACGGGGTGGGTTTTGAAGCTGCAATCTTTAAGAAGATATTATCTCAACTTAGCTTTAGCTAGGCTTCAATAATCTCTTCTTAAATCTCACACCTTCAAAACCCATTATGAGTGTCTAGGGTTATTAGAGATGCCCTATATCTTATCTAGATATCAAAACAACTTAGATACTATGAAAAAAGAATCAATTGAAATAACTCCAAAATTTAACCCTTTTGTCAATCTATGGATTGTCATTATCATTTCAATGTTTGTTGTTGGATTTTACAATTATTTTACATCGACTGCACAGAGCACTACACTTTCTTATAACCATTTTAAAATTAGACTTGAACAAAATATCATTAAAGAGATTTGGATCAATAAAGATCAAGTCACGGCTGTTGTAAAAGTAAATGCTGGGGAACAGCAAAGATATCTTAAAACTACACTTCCCCCTTTTGAAGATAAGGCATTTTTAGAGCTTTTAGAAAAAAATGGGGTAGATATCCATGTCAAGTCTCAAAAAGAGTCTGCTTGGATTGGATTGTTGCTTTTTTTACCGTTTTTACTCTTTTTAGGATTTATACTCTTATGGCTCTTATGGGTTGAAAAAAACAGTTGGGTGGTATGGGTGGCGGTGCGTTTGATTTTATGCAAAGTTCTGCAAAAAAGTATGAAAAAAAAGAGATTTCAGTTACATTTGCTGATGTAGCTGGTGTTGAAAATGCAAAAAAAGAGCTTTATGAGGTGGTAGACTTTCTAAAAAACCCTGAA
>DQTU01000152.1 GCA_015662615.1 Campylobacterales bacterium
AGTTTTTGTAAGATAGGTTAAAGGATATATTATGAGAAAAGATGTTTTAATAGTGTTACTGCTTGTTATGAGCGGATTTTTATATTTACATGGGAAGGGAAAAGTGGAATTTAAAAAGTTAAATGAACAAGAGGCGAGGGTCATAGTTCATAAAGGTACAGAAGCACCATTTACAGGAAAGTATGATAATTTTTTCAAGGCTGGTACTTACACATGCAAAAGATGTGGAACACCGCTTTATAATTCGTCGGATAAATTTAGTTCAGGTTGTGGATGGCCAAGTTTTGATGATGAGATAGAGGGCGCTGTAAAAAGAGTACCAGATGCTGATGGCAGACGTGTTGAGATTGTCTGCGCTAACTGTGGTGGACATTTAGGGCATGTATTTCAAGGCGAGCAATTGACTCCTAAAAATACGAGACATTGTGTGAACTCTATCTCTATGGATTTTGAGCCCTCAACTAAAGAAAATAGTAAAAAAGCTTATTTTGCAGGTGGATGTTTTTGGGGTGTTGAGTACCATTTTGAAAAGGTACCTGGTGTGATTTCTGCTGATAGTGGTTATATGGGAGGTCATACAGACGACCCAACTTATCAGGATATTTGTTATAAAGATACTGGACATTTAGAGGTAGTTGAAGTGACTTATGATCCAACTAAAGTAGATTTTGAGACTTTGACAAAACTCTTTTTTGAGATCCATGATTCAACACAAGCGAATGGTCAAGGTCCTGATATCGGAAGCCAATACCTTTCGGCAGTTTTTTATAATGATGAAGAAGAGAAAGTTGTGACTCAGAAATTGATAGGTATTTTGGAGTCAAAAGGTTTGAAAGTTGCTACAAAGTTAATTGATGCTAAAAAACATCCTTTTTATGAGGCTGAGGATTATCATCAAGATTATTACAAAAAGCACAATAAACAGCCATATTGTCATAGTTATACAAAAAGATTTTAGGCTTTATTGGAAGTGTTGCTTTAGCTACACCTATTTGGTGGGACTAAAGTCTCCACTTCCAAAAACTTTTAGGAGAGTTTCTCTTTTATCGCTAAAAGTTGTTTTTTATAGTTCTCTATTTTCATTTCATTTTCCTCTTTAGCAGAGCGTAACTTATCAAACTCAAGCTGGAGTTTTTCTCTTATAGTGGATACTTTTTCAGTTGCATCAGAGAGTTCATACTCTTTTTTATTGAATGATGCTGCAAGTGATGAGATCTTTGATGTTAGATCAGAATTTTCTCTTTTTAACTCTTTTTCTTCACTGTACATTCCTTCACAGGAGTCACATTTTTGTTGGTATGTGTCTACTATTTGGATTGCATTAGCTTTGAGTGTAGATTTTTGGTCTTCGATATTTGCGATATTTTCAACACCCAATGTAGTTTTGAGTTCTTGAACTTCACTGTTGTAACGATTTAATATCTGTTCTTGTTTTTGGTATTGATCTTTCATATTTGCACCTTCTGCTTCAAGTGTACGCATATTTGACTCAAGGTCAGAGATTTCATTTTTACCTTTTGCAACTTCTAGGTTACCTTCATGCAGCTTACCGCTATATAATTCTAACTCAGTTTCTACATCACTATTTTTAGCAGATAAAGAACTTGTTTCTCTTTTGTTATGAGCAATTTTTTGTTTCAAATTTTTTATATCGGGCTTGAAGAGTTCTCTAGCTCTGAATTTTGTGTAGAGATAGCCAACAATAAGCCCAGTTCCAAGTGCCAAGCCCAAACATACTTTCATATCGCTCATTAAGTCGATTAAGGTAGCAATCATGACTATTTTTCTCCTATGATATATTTTGTACTTTTACTAAAGAGCTTTTGAATTAGGTTTGTAAACATACCTTGTTCTTCGTTTTTACTGATGATCTTATCAACTGTATCAAATGCTATTGTCTCTTTTGCCTCTATTTTTTCATGAATATAATCCACTGCATATTGGTAGTTTAGAGCTTTTCGTCTGCTTGATTCTACTTCATCTTTGATTTCTGATCTTTTATCGGCAAACTCATCTTCTATGACTTTTATTTTGTCATTTTCTGCATCGATCTCTTTCTCTTTGCGGGAGATATTTTCGTTCTCATTGGTGACTTTTGCATTAAGTGATTCTCTTTCAGATGTTAGTTGTGATATTTTTTCTCTTAAAGTGTCAATTTCTCCAGTTTTTTGAGTGATATTTTCCTCATATTCTAAAATTTTATTTTGGCTCTCTTGCATTTCATCTTTTTGTGAATTTAAGATAGCTAGTTCACTTGTGACATTTTTAATTTTATCATCGATTTCTAAAAGGTCTTTTTCTAGTGTTTTTTGTGAGAGATGAAAATTTTCTATATCAGTTACAAGTTCTTGTTTACGTTTTGAGTAATCTTGGGTTTGCTGTTTTGCAAAGGCAATCTTATCTTGCGTATTTGTGAGGTGTCTTACATTATTTTCATAATTTACAGAGTTAACATGTAATTCTGAAGCCATATGGTCATTATGTAAAACAAGATCATCAATCTCTCTTTCATATCTGTTTTGTGTTGCTGAGCGTCTTAAAAACCATCCGATGATAAATCCGATAAGTAGTGCAGCTATCATCAACAGAAACATATTTGATACTAATTCTGACATATTATTCTCCTCTCTTTAAGTGTATTTCAACACGTCTGTTGATTTTTTCATTTGGATTGGAGCTGATTGGTCGTTCTTCACCATATCCAATTGCTTCAATTTTATTCTCTGAGTTTCCATTTTTTAAAAGGTAACTTTTTACAGAATCTGCTCTTTTTTGACTAAGCAGTTTATTATAATAATCATTTCCTCCAGCATCTGTATGACCTTCAACTTTAAGTCCTATATTGCCAACACTTTTTAATAAAGAGATAACTTTATTAAGTATTTCTTCGCTTTGTGCTGTAATGTTGCTGCTGTCAAATTCAAAATGGATAGGATTTACTTTAAGAAGTTGGCTGATCTCATTTTGTGTTTGGTCAATAGAAGGCGTTTTAACTTCTTCAACTACCATTTTTGGTGCTGTGGTTGTTAGATTTTCCATCTTATAGACTTCTGGATCAAAAGCTGTTAAGAGATTATTGAGCTCGTCCATATCTTGTTTATTCTTGAGTTCACCTTCAAGGTTGAAGAGATAAGCATCTATGGAAATGGCACCATTTTTGACATTTTTATCTTTAAGAAATGCAGCAATTTTTAGTGCATCATCTTGCCAAGAAGCCTCTTTTGTGTTCTCATTAAACGAAAGATCTTGCGTGCAACTCTCAGCTGGACAATATGCCAAGATAAATTCTTCCAGTGCAGGAGTTTTGTCACTTGAAGCAAGTTTTGCATTTAGTTTTGTAGTACTATATGCGAAAATTGGTTCGTCAAGTTCTACAACGGCTGGTGGTGTAGGTTTCTCTACATCTTGAACTGTTTCTACAGATGCAACAGGTGCAATAGTTTGTAATGTAGCGTCATTTTCCGCAATTTGATTATATTTAAGTGAGAGTGCAGTTTTGTTTTCATTAACACACATAAATGTTAAAAATACACCTACTAACAGACCGAGTAAAAGGATGAGTTTACTTCCCATGATAGCTCCTGTTATAAAGTAAAGTTATATGAGTAAATTATACATCATATAACCTTTATATAGTTAGACAAACATTAAGAAGAAAAAGACGATAAAGATTACTAGATGTACAAATCCCTCTAGCATGTTAGTTTCTCCATCATTGAAGTGGATAATACCAGCTAGGATGGTAAGTCCTAACATGATTCCTTGTACTGGGGTGATCGCTAAATCTATATCCATGCCCATAATCTTACTAACGATAAGAATAGCTGGGATGGTCATCAAAACAGTTGCCAAACTTGCACCTACAGCGATATTAACAACTGTCTGCATATTGTTGTTTGATGCTGCACGAATCACTGTTATGAGTTCAGGAGAAGCGGAGATAAGTGCTACTGAAAATGCACCAAGTGCTAATGGCAGTCCAAGTGTTTCAAGATTGTTTGACATAAAGACTGCTAATACTTCTGATAAGAGTCCAATCATGATAATAGAAAATGCTAATATACCTGTATGATAAGCACCATTAATCTCTTCTCTATCTTCCTCATGGTGTGCATGTTCGTTATCATCACCGTTGTTGTATTCGAAAAAGTAGCGATGTTCGTTGAGTTGAATTCTGGTAAAAATTACATAAAGCAAGATGAACATGACAATCGTAAAATTCATATACATATTCATGTGGGCATCATCTATAAAATGTGGCAGTACCATGGCGATTCCAATAGAGACTAAAATCATGGACATATATGAGTTTGTCGAGTCAACATTATATTGCTGTTCTCCATGTTTGATACCACCGATAATTGCTGCAATTCCAAGTAATCCATTGATATCAAGCATAACTGCTGAGTAAATTGTATCACGGGCAAGTGTTGGATTTTCTGTGTGTGTCATCATGATAACAATGATAAGAATTTCAACGATAACCGCAGCACTTGTTAGGATGAGTGTTCCATAAGGCTCGCCGTATTTGTGTGCGAGTATCTCTGCATGATGTGCAACATTTAAAGCGGAATAAATAATAACAGCAAAGATAATTATAAAACCTACAATATTGCCCATCATAGTATGTGCAAGCGTGTGTTCAAGTGGCATAAAAATTGCCAAAGCGATAATCGAGACGAAGAGTGGATACTCTTTAAGTAAGTTTTTTACCATTTAACTAACCTTAATAAATGTTTTCAAAAGTGTACCCAATATTTCCTATTTTTTTCTTCTTCTCAACCAATACCAGACAATCAAGCCACCAACTATGAGGGGTAACAATACTTGCACCCAAGCTCCGATATTTAAAAGTTTACCAAGTATATCACCATGCATCTTTCTATCTATCTTTATACCTGCCATATCAGCAGCATGCGTCATAGCTGAAACTGCGAGATTTCCCTCAGGAATACTTTGATGACAACTCAGACACATGCCTCGACGGTCAAGTTTTGCTCTTGTTTCATTGTCAAGTGCTGCTGAAAGTTTCCAATGATTTCCAACTGTTTGTACTTGTGTTCCATTTTCATCTATCATCACAGAGTAGTCATGTTTTAAATTTGGAATTGCAGGGATTTGTTCATCTACTTGGTGAGGTAGAACCCTTTGGTCAGCAGTCATAAGGTCAGTGATAGTTGTTTTGGTTTGGTCTGCAAAATACTTTCCA
>DQTU01000154.1 GCA_015662615.1 Campylobacterales bacterium
GGGCTAAGTATTGTAAAACCCTCAAATATTTCTGCAACAAATTGAAAACTTGTGCCCTCTTTTTCTACTTGATAAAGAAGCTCTAAAATTACCCTTTCAGGTGTAGAGATATTTATCTGCCAATCTCGTATTTTAGTAGCATGTTTTTTGATACCTAGTGTGTCAAAAGAAGGTTTTTTAGAAAATATAAATTCTTGTGAAAATTTTATATTTTTTATCCAGCCAGGAGGATTACTCTTGCCATATATCGCTATCTTTTTTCCACCACCAACAGGAATATAGTGAGCAAACCCTTGAAGATTTAGAGCTGTTAAACCACCAATATAAAATGGAAGTCCTGAAAGATGCTGTAAACCAAGTATTATTCCCTCCCATTCTACAGAGTTAGCTGACCTTATATCTGTTCAAAAACGATATCTGGCATATCCGCACGAAATGGCATGACAATCGTTTTTCCTTTAAAATCTTTCAGACTCTTGAGATTTTTATCTCTCGTAATCATCCCTAAAATACCCCATATAGAGACATTTAACAGGCTTATTTCAATGCCTTTATTATACAGGTTTGCCGCAACATTAGTGGGAATTGCGATAAAATCAACTGCACCTTTGATGGTTAATGCTCTAAGTTCATCAGGATTTTTCCATAGACGAAACTCAATATTCTTGGCTACATCTTTTAAAGCTCCTGTCTCAATCATATGTATCATCGGATGTGAAACACTTGCAAATGGACCTGCGATAACTAACTTCTCTATTTTTCCCTCAGCACAGAGTGAAGTAGGTAAAAGTGCAAAAAGAATTGTTATTTTTTGAACATAATATTCCTTATAAATTAAATTATTAAGGATTATAACGATATTGATATTAGTTTTCATTGATACATATCAAGAATGAGACAATATTACTCTGCTTTAATCTTTTTTAAGTCATAAATTGTAAAATACGATTATGATAAAAACAGAAATGGAAAATTTGACAAAAAAGAGTCCCTGTTTTTCAAAGAACAAGTTTTTGACACATTGAAACAGTATGAGTATTACGCACATATCAAAATCGATAATAAAAAAATCCCTATCAATTCCCATTTGAAAAACTTTTTTCTAACATTTGAAAAGAATAAATTTGTTGTCAATTATCTAATATCACTCGAGAATATTCCACAAAAAGTACTATAGATATCGGTTTTTGGGATACAGAATTTTATAGCTCATTTGATATTGCATCAAAGTTTGTTACTTTTAACAAAAAACTGAAATTTGAGATAGAAGAAGTTGAAGATGATATCTACATGGGCGTAGTTCTAAAGCTAAAATTATGATTGAATTTTTAAATACGCTACTACACCACATCACAAAATACCAACAAGAGTTCCAATCCATAATCGCTTCAAATTTTAGGGCAATTAAAGAGGAAAACTCCCTACTCTCTATCGCAACTATTCTTGGAATTTCACTTATTTATGGAATTGTCCACGCCCTTGGTTCAGGTCATGGAAAAGCACTTGTAGCTGGATATTTTCTAGGAAACAACCATAGCTATAAAAAAGCTTTTAAGATGGGTTATCTCATATCATTTATCCATGCACTCTCTGCTCTTAGTATCACTTTTTTTGTCTATTATCTACTTACAGCTATCTTTTCAAAAACTTTTCATGATACTTCTATTTATATGACAAAAGCTTCTGGAGTTTTAATCATTGCCATCGGAATTTATCTGTTTTTTGAACACCATAAAGAGAAAGATATAAACAGCCCATCTGATAAATCAGACTTAGCTGTCGCTTTTGGAGCGGGCATTGTTCCATGTCCTGGAGTTATGACTGTTGTGCTTTTTTCTATCATGATGGGAAAAATTGCTGTGGGTGTTATGGCTGCAATTCTTATGAGTGACTTGCGATATCGCTTAGTGCTATTTTAGCCACCGCTGCTCGAAAAAGAACCAACAAAACTATTTCCAATATCTTTCCTTGTATCGGAAATAGCATGATTATTTTATTGGGACTTTATTTAATAATTCAATAAAACCTTACCTATTAAATTGAAAATAGTTATCATTTCTATTTAAGTTTAACTCTGCTACTATTCTTTTTTGAAAATGATTATTATTACAAAAGGAAAAGAAATGAAGAAGATTTTACTGTTATCAATAGTTGGAGCAACAACGGTTTTAAATGCACAGGCAATCCCTGGGGTAAACTCAAAAGCTGGTGCGATGATCGTACCTGAGGGTAAGTTAGTTGCTGGAATCAAATATATATACTTAAAAAGAGATAGTATGTTTGACGGTTCTGATGAAGTACAAAACAGACAAAAGCTAGATGCAAAAGCCAATGGTGGAGAGAGCTGGATACTTGTTTTAATTTCTTAAAAATGCTAGCATGGATTAAAAAGATACCATGCTTAAAATATTTCTAACAACCCTTATAATCCACTCTTATATCTATGCAAAAGATATACAACCCTCTTTTGTTTTAGAATCGAGTGGTTTTGTCAATGATTTTGTACTTGATGGCTCAAAACTCTATGTGGCAAATGATGAGGGTTCGGTTGAGATTTTTGATTTGAACGATAAAAAATTGATTGGTGAGATATTTATCAAACCAACTTTGAGTGCCCAAGGTGTGATGATACCCTCAAAGGTACTCAGCGTTGACAGACTAAACGGAAAAACCCTCATTGTAAGTGCCACAGCAAATGGTTATAGAAATGTCTGGATGCATGATGGGAAAAAACTACACAACATAAAAAGTCTAAAAGATAAAATGACGATAAGAGAGGCTCGTTTTATCGATGATGAAAATTATCTCTTTGGGACTTTGGGATATGAGATGATACGATATGCGGTAAACGATAGTGCTCATGCTTATAAAGTACATATCGAGCAGAGTTCTTTTTCAGATATGGTTTTGAGTGAAGATAAAAAACTTTCTATCACGGCAAGTGAGAGTGGACAAGTAACCATCAGCAATGCAAAAACTGGAGAAATTGTAAAAAAATACGACAGTCTAAATGTTGACAATATCTACAAGATAGCCTATAAAAACGGAACCATCATAACCGCAGGACAAGATAGGAGAGTTGGAGTTTATCCCAAAGATGGCAAACCTTACTATATAAAAAGTGATTTTTTAGTCTATTGTGCGAGCCTCAGTCCCAGCGGGAAAATAGGAATTTACTCTAGTGGAGATGAGAGTAATTTACAACTTTTTGATGTGAAAAGTGGTAAAAAAACAGATAGACTTATAGGGCATACGGCTATCCCCTCAACTATCAAGTTTTTTGATGAAGTTGGACTGTTTTCGGCTGGGTATGAAAATAAGATATTTTATTGGCATTTAGAGTAAAAACATCCAAATCATTTGCGATAAACAAATTCCCATCATAACTCTCTTTTATCTCATCTTCTATCATCCGTATCGTAAACTTTCCATCTTTGTGATACCTTGGGCTGATGTGTGTTGTGATAAGGTTTTTAACACCAAACTTTGCAGCTGCAACTCCTAAATCTTTAGAGGTTGTATGTAAAATTTCTACTTTCAAATTATCATAGACTTCTTGCGTATAAGTACATTCATGAACCAACAAATCCAAATCTCTTAAGTATTCTCCCATAATATCAGGCTTGGCATTATCCCCAGATATGATAATCCTTTTCCCTTTTATTGGCTCCAACATGAACTCTTTGGGATTGAGCGTTTTACCCTCAAAAGTGACTGTTTTTCCTTTTTTTAATTCACCGTAAAGAGGCGAAGGTTCTAATCCTATTTCTCTCAGTTTTGCTTCATCAAGTTTGTTGCTGATATCATTCTCTTGGATATAAAACGCCACACTCTCTATCGAGTGAACCAGTGGCAAAACTTTTACTGTAAACTTATCAAATACAAACTCTTGATTGTCTTCATATTCAATAATTGTAAGGGGATATCCTATCTCTCTTTGTGAAACATCCAACATGCAGTCTATAAATTTTCTAATCCCTTTTGGTCCATAAAGCGTCAATGGTTTTAATGCTTCATCCATTTTTTTAGAAGCCAAAAGCCCAGGAAGTCCGTAAAAGTGGTCGCCATGTAGATGTGTTATAAAGATGCTGTCTAATTTTCCAATGGAGAGTTTGGATTTCATTAGTTGAAATTGTGTCGCTTCTCCGCAGTCAAAAAGATACCATTTATTGTCTTGGTCAAATTCCAAAGCTATGGCAGAGAGGTTTCGCTCTCTTGTTGGTTTTCCAGCACTTGTTCCTAAAAAAGTTAACTTCAAAATCCATCCTTATTTCAATTTGAAATATTTTTATCTGTTGTTTAAATATAATTGTATTATACCTTTATGATACTACACCTTGATTTAGACTGTTTTTTCGCATCCGCCCACCGTATAGGAAATCCAAAGCTCCATGGCATACCTGTAGCCGTTGGTGGACGAAGTAATCTGAAAATATTTGAAAAAAAACAAGTGGGTATAAAACTTTTCAATAGAAACTCTGGAGCATTTGTAAATCCTGTATTTTACAATGAAAACACAGGAGATTTTAAAAACTTTTTTATTGATAACATAAATGGAAAACAGAAGATTAGAGGCATCATAACAACTTCTAGTTACGAAGCAAGGGCATATGGCGTGAAAACAGGGATGAGTGTCAGCGAAGCACTAGGATTGTGTCCAAATTTAACGGTCATCCCTCCTCAATATATTCTCTACCATGACCTCTCTCACAGACTTCATATGTTTTTAAAAAAAGAGATTCCAGAAATTGAGCAATTTAGCATCGATGAGTTTTTTGGTGATGTTTCGGGGTGGATAGAAGATGATGATGTTTTAGAGTTTGCAAACTATTTGAAAAAAAGTATTTATCAAGAGTTTAAGCTTCCCATATCCATAGGTATCTCATCAGGAAAATGGATAGCAAAACTTGCAACCAACCATGCTAAACCATATGGAATTCACTTAGTAAAAGAGAGTGAAATTTCTGATTTTATCCATGATATTCCTATAGAAAAATTTCCAGGCATTGGTAGAGGATATGAGGCAAGGCTGAAAAAACATTTTATATTTACTCTAGGAGAAGTAAGTCAAAATAAAAACCTATTTTACCAATGGAAAAAACCAGGAATACAGCTTTACCATCGCATCATCGGTGATGATAATGAGGGAATATCAAAAGCAAATGATAAAAAATCAATAGGGATAAGCCGAACCTTTGACCCAATAAAATCACGACAAGAAATCCAAAGACGAATATCAATACTTGCGCGACACATCGTATTTTTAGTATGCAAACAAAGGGTAAATCCAACAACTTACTACATAGGTATAAAGTATGATTATGGTTTTAGAGTAAAAAATGGCAAGACTATTGATAGGATGTTTAGTGAACAGTTGTGTAAAAACATCTTTTTACAAATGTTTGAAGAGATTGACCACACCAAAGGATATATCACAAAAGTATCCATGAGTGTTTCAAACTTCAGCTATCAAAAACATAAAATTCTCTCTTTGATAGATTTTGATGAAGATAACAAGCAGAAAAAGATTACAGATAGTATGCAAAAACTACGGGAAAAATATTCACTTGATATAATTAAAAGTGGAAATGAACTATAATCATTAGGAAGGAGAAAAAAATGAAATTTCCCTCACTTAAGCAGATAACTTCCCAAGCTATAACTACCTTTAAACGATTTCCCTTAGCTGTTATTTCCGCTTTGATAACCATATCGCTGATAATTTATCTGATAGAGGTCGATGGTCCAAAATATGAGCATTTTGAAACTCTAATTAAAATTGCATTTACAGCGAGTTTGGGTGTTTTTATGTTTACAGCACTTAGACTTTTAGGCGATAAAAATCCACTTTGTTTAGTAGGGATTGTTTCCATTGTGGGATATTACTTTGTCCTTCCTGACATGAAAGACCCAAATAGCATGATTTTTGAGAGACATTTTTTCTTGAATTTAATGTTTTTTATCATAATACTTTGGGCAAGTTATTGGAAAAGTAGCCCTTCAAATGAAGAGTTTTGGGAGTGGACTCAAAGGGTTATGTTTGGTTTTTTAACCTCTATCCTTTTTGCCATTATTCTTTATGCTGGACTTAGTGGGGCGATTTTTTCTATCGATAAACTTTTTTCGTTGGATATAAATGGTAAACGATATGCTCAACTTATTTTTTTAGTTATGGGACTGTTTGGAGTAAATTACTTTCTCTCTCAAATCCCTAAAAACCCTCATAAATTAATCATTCATGCCTATACAAAAATAGAGACAATTTTTGCAAAATATATCATAACTCCCTTAGTCATTTTTTACTTTTTAATCCTCTACACTTACACTTTTAAGATACTCGCAACGGGGAGTTTTCCAAAAGGAATTTTAGCATGGATTATCATCGCATTTTCCGCTGTAGCAGTTATCACTTATCTTTTTTGGACACCTCTTTGGAGTGAGAGAGCAAAAAAATATAGAAGGTTTCTCTTTCTTGCACTCTTTTTACAAACCATCATGTTAGGTGTGGCGATAAGCATGCGAGTGACTGACTATGCATGGACGGAGCATCGTTACATGGTTGCACTTCTTGGAATTTGGCTTTTTGGTATATCACTTTACTTTTTGGTTTTTAAAAATGCAAAATATAAGTGGATTTTTATAACTCTAACGCTTTTCATCATGCTGAGTCAAATTGGTCCTTTTAGCGCTTATGCCATTGGAAAATCAAGCCAGCAAAATAGGCTTCAAGCACTACTTGAAAAAACTAAACCACTATCAGAAAAAAGTGATATTCAAGATAGATATGAAGTTTCAGACATGATAAGGTACTTAGATAGAAGACATGGAGTTGAAAGTTTAAAACCTATAATTCCTGAAATTGTTACTAAATTTCAAGATAGAAATGAGACAAAAGAAAATGAGAGATATGTCTATTATGATTTTCCTTCATTTGCTACTAAAGAGTTAGGATTTAACTATGTCAATAGATGGGATGTGCAAAATGCTAAAAATGACAATAGACCTTTTTCTATCTATCGACCACAAATTGGTGCTTTAGCTGTTTCAGGATATGACTGGATGGTAGAAACAACCTATTTTAAACCAAGAGACAGAAAAAGGCATATGCCCGATAATTTTGCAAATAAAATCTCAAAAATTGATACAACTTTTAGACTCACTACAGAAAATTTAGAGATAAAAGAAGCCAATATCACTATCGCAAATATCCCTCTAGTAAACTTCTATAAAGAGATTTTAACAGATGCAGAACTTAAGTCATTTAGATATGAACCCTACTTAGAGATGAAAGATTTTGAAAAATTGAATTTTGACTACAAAGATGAAAATGTAAGTGTGAAGATACTGATTTTTGATATACATAGAGACCAAAATAGTACCATTGAAAATATTTATGCAAAGATACTTTACAAAAGGTTTTAAACCACCTTTTGTAATTTACTCATGTAAAAAAGCACAGGGATAATTATCAGCGTCAAAACCGTAGAACTTATCATCCCACCTATCATCGGAACGGCAATTCTCTGCATCACTTCACTTCCCACACCATCAAGATAGACGATAGGAAACAGCCCACCAAGTATGGCAAACACAGTCATCAGCTTTGGACGAAGTCGAAGTGCTGCACCGTCAATTACTGCCTCTTTTAATGCTATTTTATCCAATTTTCCAATTTCTTTTTCTCTCTCTTCTACCGCTTCATCAAGATAAACCATCATAACTATTGCCGTCTCAGCTGCAATTCCAAGAAGTGCTAAAAATCCTACAATTACGGCGATTGAGATATTGAAATTTAAAAAATCCACATACCACAAGCCACCGATAAAGGCAAAAGGAAGGGTTAAAAAAACAATAGCTGCATAAGTAAAATTTCTTAGTGCAAAATAGATAAGGATAAAGATAATGACAAAAGTTGCAGGGATGATATAAACCAATCTTTTCATCGCACTTTCAAGATATTGGCTCTGCCCTGCCCACTCGTAGTAAAATCCATTTGGAAGTTTTATATTTCTTACGATTTTATCAGCTTCATCTTTGTAACTTTTACTTGATATCTCACTTTTTGGTGTAATATAGACGAAGTTTACTTTTAACCCTTTTTCAGATTTGATTACTGATGCACCCTCTATATAAGAGAGCTTTGCAAAAGTGCTTAGCGGTTGAAAACCTAAACTGGTTTTTATCTGGATATATTCTAACTTTTTAAGATCATCTCTCTGCTGCGATTGATATCTTATAGAGATTGGATAACGCTCCAAACCTTCTATCATGGTTGATATCTTTGATCCACCTATGGCATACTGAACTTGGTCTAAAATCCTGTTTTTACTAATACCGTATCGACTCAAAGCCTCTTCATTGATATCGATATCAAGGTAATACCCGTTATTTGTTTTATCTGATGAGACAGAGAGTGTTTTATCAAACTCTTTGAGTGCTTGCTCAATTTTTACAGCGTAGGCTTCTAACTCTTTATGGTCATCTCCATAGAGTTTGATTCCAAGTGGTGTTCTGATACCTGTAAGCAGCATATCTATTCGCCCTCGTATCGGGTAGGTCCATGAGTTGACAAGTCCTGGAATCTGCAGAGTTTTTTCCATCTCTCGCATTAAACTCTCATGCGTAACACCTTCTCGCCACTCGCTTTTGGGTTTAAATGTGATAATCGTCTCTATCATGGCAAGCGGCGCTGGGTCAGTTGCTGTATCTGCTCGTCCTGCTTTTCCAAAAACGGTATCAACCTCGGGAAAACTTTTGATAATCTCATCTGTCTTTTGAGTCAACTCTTTGGCAAAATCGATACCGATTCCATAAGGGGTAACTGGCATATACATGAAGGTTTGTTCGTTCATCATCGGCATAAATTCCCAGTTCTGTTTTTGATAAAGAGGGTAAAGCAAAAACAAGATGCCAAGTGAAATGGCAATCACAAGATAACGAACTTTCAAAGAGATTTTTAAAATTGGTAGATAGATAATTTGGAAAAAACGGTTAAGGTAGTTTTTCTCTTCGGGAAGGATATTACCTTTGATGAAAAAAATCATTAAAATTGGAACCAATGTGATAGAGAGTATCGCTCCGCCAATCATGGCAAAGCTTTTTGTAAAAGCAAGCGGCGAAAAAAGTCGTCCCTCTTGACCAGTAAGTGCAAAAATAGGTAAAAAGGAAACTACTACCAACATGAGTGCAAAAAATATCGGTTTAGCCACTTGTTTAGCAGAGACGATAATAACATCAACTCTCTCACTAGAAGAGATTGCCCCATGTCGTTTTATATGTTTGTGGATATGTTTATGTGCATTTTCAACCATAACAATCGCAGCATCTACCATCGCACCTATGGCTATAGCGATACCACCAAGGCTCATGATGTTTGAACCAATACCAAAAAGCTTCATCAACAAAAAAGTAAAAGCCACAGTAATAGGCAAGATGATGATGATAATCAAAGCTGAACGAAGATGAAAAAGAAACAGAGCTGAGACAATCATAACGATAATACTCTCTTCTGTTAATGTCCGTTTTAAAGTATCAATAGCCATGTCGATAAGTGAAGTTCGGTCATAAGTTTCAACCACCTCTACATCTTCTATATTCAGCGTTTTTAACTTCTCTTTGATATCTTTGATAACACGATAAGGATTTTCTCCAAATCGTACAACAACAATACCACCAACTACTTCACCTTGACCATTTAAGTCTGCCATGCCTCTTCTATTTGAGGGGACTTCAACAACCTCAGCAATATCTTTTATCTTTAAAGGTTGCGAATTTTGCACTTCAATAGTAAGCTCTTCTAACGATTCTGCCCCTTGCAGATAGCCGCTCGCTTGAACGATTTGTTCAAAACCACTCTCAAGAATAACTTTTCCGCCTTTATCATTGTTACTAAGACGAATCTTTTTAACCACTTCATCGGTGCTAATTCCAAACTCCACAAGCTTATCTGCATCGATTCGTATTTCATAATTTTTGACAAATCCACCGATAGCTGCTACTTCACTCACACCATCCACACCCAAAAGTGCGTATTTGTAATAATAATCTTGAAGTGTGCGAAGTTCTTGAAGATTTTTTGTTTTTGATTTCAGTGCATACTCATACGCCCAACCTACACCCGTTGCATCTGGACCCATTGTGACAAGAGCACCTTTTGGGAAAGTTGGAGTTAACTGTGTAAGTTGTTCTAAAATTCTATTTCGTGATTCGTACAGGTCAACACCATCTTTAAATATCACATAGATAAGAGCATTTTCAAAACTGCTCATGGCTCTTACTGTTTCTATGTTTGGTAATGACATGAGGTTTGAAATAAGTGGATAGCTTACTTGGTCTTCTATAATTTTTGGAGATTGTCCCGACCATTTAACTTGTACAATTACTTGTGGTGGAGAGATATCAGGTAGTGCATCTAAAGAAGTTTTGGAAATTGCCCAAAAGGAAGCACCCAACATGATAAGCGTTGTAAGTAAAACTAAGAAACTATTTTTAACACTAAAGTCTATTATCTTATAAATCATAAATTCCCCTACTAGATCGTATAGGAGAATTATAAACTATTTGGTGTGCAGAGTATGTGCAGGGAAAATTATAGTTTGTAATTCCTTGTCATGGTATCTTGATAATAATACTAATGCCAGAACTGCCCCAAATAACGCCCATGCCATATCTGACTGTGTGTCCCAAACATACCCTTGTGTTCCCAAAAATGCTTCCGCACCTTCACCACTTATCTCAGCAACAGCCCATTCAAGAAGCTCATAAAATGCAGAAAAAGCTAACACAAAACTAACAATAAAAAAGTTCATCCACTCTCTTGTACTAAATACATTTTTTCTTATCACAATTTCACGAGCCACTATAACTGGCACAAATCCTTGAGTAAAATGTCCTACTTTGTCATAATTGTTTCGAGAAGAGTCAAAAAATTCAGCAATAGTATCAAAAAGCGGAACCTCAGCATAAGTATAATGCCCGCCAACCATCAAAACCACGCAGTGAAAAAGTATCAAGATATAAACAAGAGGAGTTAAGGGAAACGATTTATAGGTCCATGCAAGTATGCCAAAGCCTATTATTGCAGGAGATACTTCTAAAACCCAAGTTATCATATCTTTTGGATTGATAGCAGACCAAGTAAGTACGGCAAAAAATATAGCTAGCCACAAAACAGTTTTTATCATGATATTTCATCCTTATTATTTTAAAAATATATGATATTTTTCTTTAAAGCCAGCTCCCAAGTGAGAACTGACTAAAATCATTGTTCTTGAAATACAACCTACCCTTCAGTTATCTCATCATTAATAAAATCAAGTGCATCTTCAATGTTCTCTATTAAAATTTCATTATCACTAAAAGTTCCATCTCCATTTTCATCGATTTTCATTGCTAGTTCATCTGTAGACACCACCGCAATTTCCACCTTGCGCCCTGCACCATCAAGAAGTTTGATTGTACCAGAGACAAAACCATCTTCACTAACTATTATCGGTGTTGTGCTCGCACCATGTGATAGGTCAACTTGGAAATAATACTCACCCATGATCATCTCACCAGAACTGATATAAAAAGTAGCCCCATTTTCACTTTCAGTTGCTACAATTGAGAGGTTACTTGCTGAAAACTCTTCGCCGTTTATATTTGTTTGAAAACTTGCACTTAGTCTTATGTTGGAGCCGTCAATATTTAATTTTAAATTGCTTCCCTTTTTTGCGAAAAGTGAAAAATATTCATCTTTAACCGTCAAATCTGTTAAAACTTCAGCAAATCCGCCTTTCTCCCCTGCATAAACTTCCATACGAGCTGAACCATTAATAGTTGAGTAACCATCATTACAGTTATTAGCATTAAATGAGATAGTTTGTTGGTTATTTCCTGTATTAAAATCCATGTTTCCGCTTTGACATATGTTGCCATCATCACCATCTTGTGACGAAGAAAAACTATCTGCTGAACTTCTTATCTTTGTGTTTGACAGGTTGTCGGTATTTGCACTATCTCCCAAACTTCTTAACCCTTGGATAGTTGCTGCTTTGCCATTGTTTTCAAGTTTACTTAAGCCTGATGAACTACTGCTACCTCCACCACAACCTACGATAACTAAAGTAGCTAAAGCTACAACTGAATAATTTTTAATATTTTTCAACATGATGTTTCTCCTTAATATGTTTAGTAAATCGTCAACTATCTTTAAATAAATAGCACCTGTTTTTAAAAAGTATATCCAAATTTTAACAACTCAACATCAACTATCAAATGAGGGTCATCGGTCACTACAAAAAGACTGTGTGTAAATTGGTCATTATCACCAAGAAGATAAGCACCCAAACTCAAACTCATGCCCCAGTAAAAGCCACTTTTATGAAAAAGTCCAAATCCAATTCCTGCACCAACTCCTGCCTTTGTCAATTTAGTATAACTGTTTCCACTCTCGCCCTCAAGCTTAGCAAATCTTGCAAAACCACTATAATAAAAGCCACCAATCGAGTCATTTATAAACTTTCTATAGTGTACATCAATCGTAAACTGTTTGTAATCATCATGTTCTAACTTCATGTAATGAAAAGGTACAGTGATTTCAGCTAAATTTTCATGGTTACAATATGAAAAAGAACCACTTAAAAAAGTTTCATTACTCCCTGATAGTCCTGCCAAAAAAAGATAAAGAGGATTAGCTTCTACACCAAATCTTTTATCTGTGGATAAACTATCTGCACCAAGATTACCAACAAGCAAAGCGACAAAAACCAATCTTAAAAACATAAAGCTCTATCCCTTGTTTATATTATCTTCCAATGTAGCCACAGATACATCTGTGCTTGTATCCACAACGATATTTGCACCACAACCAAATATAACTGAACCTGTTACCGCTACTACTAAATACTTTTTTATACTTTTTAACATAGTTTTTTCCTTTTTTATTTTTTTCATCACTTAATTTCTCCCCACTCTTCCATCGGGAACTTTGAATAGTCAAACTGCCTAACCCTATCTCCATCACTAACTATAAGATTATACTTATAAGGGATAACATCGTAACAATTGACATCCCCGATAGTATTTGTATCCATAAGCGTTATATTTACATCAACTTTTGTGCCTGCTGTTTCATTTGCATCTATTTTTTGTACATTATAAACTTTTAACCCTGCTCTATCATCACATACAAAAAGTTTATCTCCATCTATTCCCAACCCTTTTGGTCCCCACATTGTGGTATCTTCATATATTTTTCTGATATTTCTTGTATCATTTACATCAAGAACTTGAAGCGCATTTTTCCCAGCACTTTGTTGGCAACTACTACTTGCATCTAGCGTTACAAATGCCAAACCATCTTGCACAACAACAGGATCACAGCTTTTTATATGTGTAAAACTACTAATAAATTCTAGATCTGCATCATAGATGTACATGCCCGTCATAGCGCCTACATATAGATAATTCCCATGACTAAAAAGTGTTTCTACATCAAAATTAACATTTCTAGTTTTTGATTCTGGTCGAGGAGATGCTGGATTTCCTATGTAAAACTTTGCTATTTCCCTATTGTTTAAGGTATAAAGATAATCCCCAGCTATCGCAAATCGTGCCATAGAGCCACCTTTTCCTGATCCTCCTCCACCAGAAGAACTATCTGAACTACTACTTTCACCACAACCTACAAGAAGAGTTGCTAAAATTATTGCTATTGTATATTTCATCATCAGCTCCTACTTGTAACCAATTATAACGCCGTTTTTCTCACCATCATAATGATAGCATCTATCTTTTTCCAAATCTTCTTTGCTTAGTGCCTGCTCAGAGTTATAGGGAAAAACTTCCTCTTTTCGATCTACTTTTGTGATATTGTCGATATCGTTGATATTTAAAACAATAAGGTCAATAAAACTATCTACATAAAGATAACCCTCTTTAACAGCTAAGTCAATATTTCCAGGGATCTCTATAAAATGTAAATTTTTTGGTTTTTCCTTATTGCTATTATCCACAACATGAATCCCGATATTTTTCTCATTTATCAAAAGAATATCCCCATAAACATAAATCTTTCCAGCTTTTCCAATTTCTCTGGGCTCTTTTATCGCAGGATAATCCTCTCTTAGTTTTTCATATGATAGATAGATTGGTTCGTGACATCCATCATAAGGATATTTCTCTGTACACCCACTAAAAAGTGAAACAACTAATGCAGAAAATACAAATAATTTCATCTTTTTTCCTATATCTTTAAATTAAACCTAAATATTAAGTTTTATGTAGGTATCGTATCATAAAAAAGTGTCTAAAAAGTGTAAAGATGAATAAAATAGAGAAAAAATATAATTTATCACTTTTGTATATTGAAGATGAACCTACAATTCTTCAAAATGCTGTAGAATTTTTATCTGATGATTTTTTAGAAGTTTATCAAGCGAGGGATGGAAAAGAGGGTTTAGCACTCTATTTTGATAAAAAACCTGACATAATTATCACTGATATCGAGATGCCAAATATGAACGGTCTTGGACTCTGCAAAGAGATACGAAAAGTTGACCAAAATATACCTATCATCATTACTACTGCCTTTACAGACCAAGGTTATCTACTTCAAGCCATAGAGTTAAACCTTGTAAAATACCTTATAAAACCAATCCAAGAAGCACTTTTAAACGATGCTTTGGAGCAATGTGCAAAAAAATTGGACACTAAAGATAAAAGTGTTGAAAGATTAACAGAGGTTCACTATTTTGACTCATTTAACAAAACTCTTATGCATCTTGATGATTTTGTAAAACTTACCGCCAATGAGTTAACATTTTTAACACTTTTGATAGAGCAAAAACATAGAGTTATAACCTACAAAGAGATTGAAAACCATATCTGGAATGGGGAGTATATGAGTGAAGATGCACTCAAAGGATTAGTGAAAAATTTACGAAAAAAGATTTCAAAAAATTTTCTACAAAACCACTCAAAACTTGGCTACAAGATAAACCTACACCATGGATAAAGCCCTAAAATACAAGCTATCGGTGGTTAGTGCCATCTTTTTTCTATTTTTGGCAAACTATGAAAAAGTTCTTTTTTTAGAGCCTCGTATTTTTTCACATTATCCACTCTCATCTATCATCATTTCGGCTATTTCACTTGGTATGATTTTATCTGTTGTGGTTTATAATTTTTCCATCTACTTCTACTTGAGAGAAAAACAGTATCTTTTTTATGCTTTGGGGCAATTGGCGATTTTATTTTTTTTAGTAACCCTTGAAAGTCTTTTTATAGCACCGTTTAATATAATTTATGGGATTGATAGTCTGCAAACTCATGCACTCTCACATGTAATACTTTTGATATTTTCAATGCTTTTCATTCGTGAATTTTTGCAAACAAGAGAGATTAAAAAACTAGATAATATTATCACATGGGTACTTTTTTTAGCATATATCGACATACCCATCACACTTTTAACAGGGCAAAATATCATAACAGGACTCATTCCCGTATATATTTTGATATGGCTTGTGGTGTCGGAATCTTATAGACTTATAAAAGATAAAAACAGACCGTACTATCTCTTTTACATCGGTTGGAATTTTGTTATCGTAACAGCCATCTTGGTTTATACAGGAGTGACAAGTTTTATAAACAATGATTTTCCATTTTTGCACATCGCATTTTCAATAGAGTCAATTTTGCTATCTCTTGCCCTAACCTACAAAATAAAACTCTTACATAACGAAAAAGAACAACAACAAAGCCTACTGCTACAACAATCTCGACTTGCATCTATGGGTGAGATGACAGCAAGCATTGCCCACCAATGGCGACAACCACTAACCCATCTTTCATTTGTGCTTATGAATATCAAAAAAAACAGCCACAATCCACAAACTGTTGAGAGAAAAATAAAAGAGGCAAATGAGCAACTCACTTATATGTCAAAAACTATCGATGATTTTAGAAACTTTTATAACCCCTCAAAAACAAAAGAGGAGTTTGATATAAAAACAGCTTGTGAAGATGCCGTTAAAATCGCAAATGTTTCAGTTAAAATTTCTGAAAAAAACCCTTTTACATTTTACGGCAATAAAAACGAATTTGAACAAGTGATTTTAAACATTGTCAACAATGCCAAAGATGCCAAACAAGATGCATCTATAAAAATAATCATCGACAAACCAACTATAACCATCAGCGATAATGCAGGCGGAATTGATAAAGAGCATATCAATAAAATATTTGAGCCATATTTTAGCACCAAAAAAGAGAGTGACGGCATTGGACTCTATATCGCTAAGACAATTGTTGAGAGAGAGATGGGTGGAAAACTGTCTGTTGAAAATAAAGATAGAGGGTCAGCTTTCATGATTACTTTACCTTATAAAAAAGCCCTCTAAAGCCCTGTATTGTGACATTTTCGTGACATTTAATTTTGGATATATTTAAGTATTTTTGGTATAGAATTCTTTTAAATATTTGACAAGATAAGGTTTTACAATGATAGAAAAAATATTAAAAAGAGATGGAAATTTTGAAGAATTCACTTCGTATAAAATAGAGGATGCCATCAAAAAAGCCTTTAAAAGTGAAAATACAATTTATGATTATTCTATCTTTTTAAATGTCTTACAAAAACTACAAGCTAAAAGAGTTGTGGCTGTTGAAGATATTCAAGATATTATTGAGCAAGAATTGTATAAAGCTAGATATTTTGATGTTATGCGCTCATTCATTTTATATAGACATACGCATAAAATGCAGAGAGATCATCTGCTTGAAGAGGATACAACATATATAAACTCAACGCAGACTATCGAAGAGTATATTAACGGCAGTGATTGGAGAATAAAAGCAAACTCAAATACAGGATATTCAAATGCTGGACTAGTAAACAATACAGCAGGAAAGATTATCGCAAACTATTGGCTTGATAAAATTTATAGCAAAGAAGAGGGACAAGCTCATAGAAATGGGGATTATCATATCCATGATTTGGATTGCTTGACTGGATATTGTGCAGGATGGAGTTTACGAGCACTGTTGGATGAGGGATTTAACGGAGTGAGAGGACGAGTTGAAAGTAGTGCTCCCAAACATTTTCGTGAAGCGCTTGGTCAAATGGCGAATTTTTTAGGGATACTCCAAAGTGAATGGGCAGGAGCTCAGGCTTTTAGCTTTTTTGATACTTATCTTGCTCCTTATGTCTATAAAGATGCGCTTTCATACAAAGATGTAAAAAAAGCCATAAGAAGCTTTATCTATAACCTAAATGTCCCTGCTCGCTGGGGGGGGGCAAAGTCCTTTTACAAATATCACGATAGATTGGACTGCACCTGAAGATCTAAAAGACCAGATGCCAACAAGAAATCAAAAACATCTTCTTGGTGATTCTAACTTGACCTACAAAGATTTTCAAAATGAAATGAATTTAATCAACCGTGCCTATTATGAGATCATGACAGAGGGTGATAAAACTGGACAACCTTTTACAATTCCTATACCAACCGTAAATATCACCGAAGATTTTGACTGGTATGGTGAAAATACAGATCTGCTATTTGAAAACACGGCAAAAATTGGGTCTTCCTATTTTCAAAACTTTATCGGTAGTCAATATATAAGAGATAAAAAAGGCACGTTGATACCCAATGAAGATGCATGCAAACCAAGTCATGCCAGAAGTGTCAATAGCGGTACTTTGTTACCCATACTATATGTGCTTGCATTTGGCTTTTTGTGTGACTTCCTTTTCTCATCTCTAATTCTAACTTTTAACACATTTGTAGAAGCTAAAGCCTTGCACTAAAGTGCATAGTTTTTACTAGCGTGCGGGGACAATAAATCAAGATTATTTCATCTTATTTATAGTTGTTTTTTGTTAAATATTTAATATCTTTAATAAAGAGTTTGTTAATTAGTTAAAAACCCAATAATTGTGCATTATGTTAGTTGCATAAACTATATCTAGTCTTATTGCAAGTAACTATCAGCAGAACAAAATTTACTATTTCACTTCAATTTGTGGTAAACTTTCCATATGTATTTTACAGAAGAGCATGGCTTTATAAAACAAAGTCTAAAAATAGAAAAGAAACTTTACGAAATAAAAAGCAGATATCAACATATCGAAGTCTATAAAAGCAAAGAGCTTGGCAATATTTTAGTCATTGATAAAAATGCCATGTTGAGTCAGTACGACGAGTTTATCTATCATGAGATGCTCTCACATGTGCCGATTTGTACACATCCAAATCCTAAAAAGGTTTTAATTATCGGTGGTGGCGATGGTGGTACGGCGAGGGAAGTTTTGAGACATCCTACCCTTGAAGTTGATATGGTTGAAATTGATGAAGAAGTTATTGAAGTTTGTAAAAACTATTTTCCAGATATTGGCGATTGGGATAATCCTAGGTTAAATCTTATTGTTGGTAATGGCGTTGAATTTATTAAAAATGCTAAAGAAAAAAGTTATGACATCATTTTAGTAGACTCAACAGACGATAAAGATCAAGCATCTGGGCTTTTTAAACCAGAGTTTTACACTGCATGTAGTAACGTTTTAAAAGATGATGGGATGATCGCTGTTCAAGGTAGTAGTTATTTTGTGGCTCTTGATGAGCATAAAGAGATTTTAAAAAAGCTTGGAAAGGAGTTTGACATCGTGATGCCTTATCGTTATGAGATGCTTACTTATCCTGGAGTTATTTGGAATTTTATTTTGGCTTCTAAAAAATATCATCCATTAAGAGATACAAGACACAATGATATAAAAAATTTAAAATACTACAATGAAGATATCCATAAAGCTTCATTTGCCCTGCCAGAGTACATCAAAAATGTCCTTTAAAAACGCTATCGCACTCACAGGAGGTATTGCTACAGGAAAAAGTACAGTCTCTTCCATGCTTGAACTTCACGGATTTAAAATCATTGATGCGGATAAAGTTGCACATCAAATGCTTGATATCCATGCTGACAAAATAGCAGATATTTTTGGAGATGGGTATATCCATGAGGGAAAAGTGAACCGTAAAAAACTTGGAACTTTGATCTTCTCAGATAAAAATGAGCGTCTAAAACTTGAAGCGCTTTTACATCCACTTATCAAAGAAGAGATTCAAAAACAAGCTTTTCCTTATGAGCGTAAAAATATCCCATATATCATAGATATTCCTCTGTTTTTTGAAAAAAAAAGTTATGATATAGATGAGGTTGTCATAGTCTATTGCACCAAAGAGCAGCAACTTCAAAGACTAGTTGAGAGAGAAGGGTTAAGTGAAATTGATGCACAAAAAAGAATCGGCGCTCAAATGGATATTGATGAGAAAAAAGAAGTTGCTTCATTTGTCATTGAGAACACTGAAAATATAAAACATTTAGAGACTGAGGTAGAGAAGTTTGTGATCTATGTCCAAAAGAAAAATCAGTAAATTTATTATCTTTTTATAACAATAAGGCAGAATAATAAAATTTTTATAAATATAGCTTCCCCGAGGATTTTTAATGGATTTAAGAAAGACACCGACCTATGCAAGTTTACTCATATTGTATACATTTTTAGCTACCTTGCTTATGGTGTATCATTCTACACAACACTATCAAAATGTAGATAGTTCACTATTTGGAAATTTCTTTACCTTTGGCAATATGGGAGAAGATATGCTTCTTGCGACAATGGGCTTTACAGTTTTTTATACCTCAAGCAAGTATATTGAGAGGCAATCTGGATATAAAGAGTTTATGGCAAAAACACTGCTTCGGATTTATTTGACTTATTGGCTCATCATAGCCATACCAGGGGCGTTAGTTTGGTTTATTCGCCCTGATATTCACGCAAGTATCGCACTTATTGAAGGAGATAAACTCTGGCAAACCATGACCATGTGGTTTGGACATCCAAGAATTGCTGTAATTACTTGGATATTGACACATCTAGTCTTTTTCGTGTTTATTTTTGGATTGGCAATTCTTAATAAAAAGTTTAAATATCTTTGGTACTTTATATTGATTCTCTCAGCAATTAACGCAATTGATAAGGCATTTGTCGGTTCACAACTATTTGGTGCAGGTAATAGTATGATGTATCTTATATTTAGTCCTCATAACCTTGAGTTTGCATTTGGTGCATGGGCGTACTATCTCTTTGAAAAAGGGCATAAAATAGAGCGGTACAATCTTTTTTTGATATTTGCTATTATAGTTTTTATAAGCGTTGGCGCCTTATACTCTCAA
>DQTU01000277.1 GCA_015662615.1 Campylobacterales bacterium
ATGTTCGAAATCTCGCAATCTCTATTTTGCAAGATTATGGTAATGCCATTAAATACTACATTGTAAAGTACTTGATAGGAGATGATAGAGATCTTCGTATCTTTGCAATTAATGTTTTAGGAGATGTAGCGTTTTCTGAGAGTCGTGACATGATGGTAGAGCTTTTAGAGAGTGAAGAGGATGTCAATGTTGCTATGACCGCTGTGGATTATCTAGGAGAGATTGGTCTTGAAGAGGATATACCACTTCTTGTCTCTTTGAAAGATAGATTTCCAGATGAGTTTTATGTCTCATTTGCGGTTGACACTGCTATCAATGCGATTAAGGGGTAAGTGATGGTTTTTTCACAAGAGAACTTTGAAAAACTTTCTGAGTATATCTACCGAAAGAGTGGTATCCATCTTGAATATACCAAACATTATGAAAAGCTTAGAAAACAAGTCACTAAAAGAAGTGAAAGTGAAGGGTTTGATAGCTTTAGAAAGTATTTTTACACGCTTCGTTTTGAAGATCAAGCGGGAGCTGAGTTTGAAGAGTTGATCAATGCTGTAACGGTAAATGAGACTTATTTTTATAGAGAAAACCATCAGTTTGAGATCTTGATCAATGAACTGTTGCCTATGATAAATCAGACAAAAAGAGCCAATGAGCCGATTCGTATCTTATGTGCTCCATGTTCGACTGGAGAAGAGCCTTACTCGGTAGCCCTTCATTTGTTAGAGGACGATGGAATTGTAAATGAGCGCGACTTTGAGATCTTTGGAATTGATATCGACTCTAATGTGATTGAAAAAGCGAAAAAAGGACTTTATAGTGATAGATCAATTCACGCTTTAAGTCCGGCGATAAAAAGAAAATATTTCAATAAAAAAATGGGATATAACGAACTTGACCCAGATATCAGAGAGGCGATTACATTTTCAAAAGCAAATGTGTTTGACAAACAAGAGATGAATGCATTGGGGAAATTTGATGTCATATTTTCGAGAAACATGCTCATCTATTTTGATGATGCGAGTAAAAAAGAGGTAGCAATGAACTTTTATAACATGTTGAATCCAGAGGGTTTCATCATGTTAGGTCATGCAGAGTATATGAACAGAATTGTAACGGTTTTCAAACCAATACAGTTTAACAAACACATAATATATCAAAAGTGAGGGAGAACAAAACAAGTACGGTTCACTGTGCGTGAGCCCTCCGCTGTGAAATCCGTAAATAAAACAACAACTGCTTGTTGTTTTTAGGGTTGGAATCAAAGCTGATGTGCCAAAATGGCACCAGCGTCGGAGACAAAATGGGTAGCGCTTAGATAAAGGGACTTGTTCCTTTATCGTAATTAAAATGTAAAAGGAGATAATATGCCAACAGTAGTATTTATAGATGATTCAGAGACAGCACTTGCTTCAACAAAGATTGCAACAGGTGGGATGCCGATAGAGGTTAAACAATATTTAAGAGCAATGGATGCATTGGATGATATTGGGATGGGAACTGTAAAACCAGATCTTATCATCACAGATCTTAATATGCCTGAGATGAATGGTTTACAGTTTTTAAAAGAGGCTAGGGGTCTTGATGAGACAAAGAAGACACCGATTTTGATGTTAACTACGGAGACAAAACCAGAGTTAAAAGAGCAGGGTAAAGCACTTGGTCTTACGGGTTGGATCGTTAAACCTTTTAATCCTGCACAGCTTCAAGGTGCTATCAAGAGAGTGTTAAGGTTGTCATGATGGATAACAATACACGAGCAGCGTTTGGGGCTTTACAGCGTGCATTAGACCACATTAAAGAGGTGCAGACTAATGTAACAGCACTAAATCTTAAATCAATGACCATGCTAGGAGATGCCATCTTTGAAGCGGAAGTTGAAATCAGTGAAGATGGTTTTGTTGCTCTGCAGCATCAAGATATTTTAACTCAGCAGTTATCTGCGACGAGTGAATTAATTGAGATGATAAGTAAGCATATCAATGAGAGTTCAGATGAAGCGTTGGAAAAAAATATTAGTGCTGCTTTAGAAGTGGCAAAAGCAAAAAAAGATGCATTTAGTGGAAATGCATTTAACTATAAACATGAAGATATAGTGGAACTATTTTAAAGGGCAGGGAAATGAAAAAGGTATTAGTAGTAGACGATTCGAAAACAGTTCGTCAATATCATAGAGAAATCTTAAAGCAGAAGGGTTATGATGTTTGTGAAGCGGAAAATGGTATGGAAGCGTTAGAAAAATCATTGGTAAGTGAATATGAACTTTTCTTAGTGGATATTAACATGCCAGTCATGGATGGATACTCATTTGTTAAAGAGTTAAGATGTAAAGAAAATTACCGTTTTACACCCGTTATTATGATCAGTACTGAAGCAGAAGACCATGACAGAATTAGTGCTTATAAAAACGGTGCAAATCTCTACTTTACTAAACCTGTAAAACCTGATGACTTAGTTGGAAGTGTAGATATATTAACTTATAGGAGTGCAGCATGAATCCGTTATTAGAATCATTTTTGCAAGAAGCAAGAGAAAATTTAAAGTTTATTGAGCAAAACCTTGAATCTTTGGGAGAGAGTGATGATGAACTGCTAAATGCAATTTTTAGAGCAGCGCATACCCTAAAGGGAGGATCTGGAATTGTTGGCTTTGATGGCGTTATGCATATCACACACAAAGCGGAAGATCTTTTAGACCAACTGCGTGCTAAAAAGTTAGAGTATCAAGAGCCTATGCTTGATGCACTTTATGATGCCTTTGATGAGGTTTTAAACCTTGTTGAAGCGGCAGAAGATAGTGGTGATGTTGTTGAGGCTAATGAAGAGACTAGTGCTAAGATTATCAAATATCTTAATGAAGTTATGGGTGCAGAGGATGAACAAGCTGTGGCATTTTCACTACCTGAAGTTTTTGTAAGTAGTAGTGACGGTTTTTCTAATTTTGATAATTTAGAGTTTGATAAACTGACTAATGTACTGCCTCAAAGTGTTGAACTTCAAGCTGATAACTTAAATGACACACGAGCTTATGCCATCTCTTTTGATCTGGATAAGTCGTGTATGATCTTTGGAAATGATCCACTTTATGCACTCTCGCTACTAGGAGATAAAGTAAAATATATCGCAACTTCACTCAATAGCGAAGATGCTAAAAATATGATTTTAGGAAATTATGATGATGAAGGTTTAGAGCTTTATCTTAAAATTACGGCTTTAGTGGAAGCGGGATATGAAGAGATAGAGGATGCACTTTATAACTTTATCGATGATATTGTTTTATTGCCATTATCGTCTGAAAATGTAAAAAATTTGGATGAAGTTGCAGAAAAAAATGAAACAATTACAAGCACATTAGAAAATATTAACAAAGAGATGTTGACTAAGATCTTAGAGCAACAGAGTGAACAGTTAAACTATCTTGGAGATGAAGAGTGTGTACTTAGAGTAAAATCAATCGCAGAACTATGTTTTGATGCTGCTGGAGTTGAGTTTGCACCAAGTGAGGATAGTGTTGATGCAATTTTTGCGGCCATTAGTGTAATGGGTAATTCAAAACCAGCTGAAAAAGTAGAACAAGCAGCAGTTGTTGAAACCGTGGTAACACCAAAGCAAGAGGTAAAAAAAGAAGTTGCTATTACAAAGCCTGTAAAAAAAGCGACGGAATCCAAGGTAAGCAATAAAGATGTTATCGGAAAAGTTGTCAAAGTAGAACAATCTTCAATTGATCAACTTATGAGTGTTGTTGGTGAACTGTTGGTCGCTAAAAACTCATTGCCGTATCTTGCAGAGTCTGTTGAGGGACAAGAGAGTGAAGTGACTAAACGAGCGATTTTAGAGAAGTACTCTTCTATCGATAGATTGACAAGTCAACTTCAAGATCTGACGATGTCTATGAGAATGCTTCCACTTACTTATGTTTTTGATCGTTATCCTAAACTGGTTCGTGAAATCTCAAAAAAATTGGGTAAAAAAGTAAAATTAATTCAAGAGGGTGGTGATACCAAACTTGATAAAAACATGATTGAGATGTTGGCAGATCCACTGATCCATATCATCAGAAATTCACTAGACCATGGTATAGAGACACCAGAGACTCGAAAAGAGTCTGGAAAACCTGAGAGTGGTGAGATCATCATGCGAGCCTATCCAGAATCTGACCGTGTTATGATTGAGATACTTGATGATGGAAAAGGGATTGATTCTCAGATGGTGGTCAATAAAGTTTTGGAAAAAGGTTTAATTGATCCAGCAAAACTAGATGAGATGAGCGAAAATGAAAAGTTAAATCTCATCATGCTTCCAGGACTCTCTACGGTTGAAGCGATAAGTGAATATAGTGGTCGTGGTGTTGGCATGGATGTGGTTAAAAAGTCTATCGAAGGTTTTGGTGGAGAAATCCATCTTGAAAGTGTTGTAGGTAAGGGGACTAAACTTGTGATGAGCATCCCTGTTTCTCTCGCAGTCACAACACTGCTACATGTCTCTATGAATGATATGCATTATGGCATACCAATGGATAGTGTGAGTGAAACGGTAAAAATCTCAAAAGAGAGTATTACGATTTTAAACAATGAGTATTATATCTATCTTAGAGGCGAAATTATCCCTCTTGTGGTCATTGGAGAGATGATGGATATGAGTGCACTAGATGTTGAGTCTATCTCTCTTGTGGTACTAGAGGTTAAAGGAAGTCAAATGGCCGTGGTTGTTAACGACCTTTTAGGACAGTTAAGTGTCGTTCAAAAACCGTTGCAAGGACTGTTGTCTGATCATTCATTGATAGGTGGAACAGCACTTTTAGGTAATGGACAGATCATGATGATAATAGACCCAGTTAGTTTGTGGGAAGTTAGTGATTCTTTAGGTACTAGCGAAGTACTTGAAGAACTTATGGCGTAAGGGAGTAAAGATGTCAGCAGTAGTATATGAGGGAAATAGAGCTATTTTAAATGGTAATGTATTCGAAGATGAGTTAGTGGGATTGAGATCTTTTATTCGAGAAAATGGAGAGAATGCCATTACTTTTAACCTAAGTGCTTGTAATGATATGCATACAGCGATTGTTCAACTGTTGGTTGCAGCTAAAGCAACAAAAGAGTGTGAGTTTACATTTTCAGATAAGACAAAACCATTTGCCATGGCAATAGAGGGTTTTAAAGTAGAAGAGAAAATCTAAATGTTTATTTTTCAAAATACTGATTTCTCCATTCTTTTAGTGTGTGATGATCAGAAGCAGCGTGAATCATTGGTAGCACTTTTAGAAGAGTCTTATCAAAATGTTTATGTTGCATATGATGATAAAGAGGCACTAAGTCATTTTAAGATGTTTTCGATAGATCTTGTTATCAAGTATGTTCGAAAATATAAAGATGGAGATTTGAGTATTGTTGAGAAATGCCGTAGTATCAATACAGAAATACCTATATTTACCATATATTCATTTCCAAAAATTGAGTTTTTTAGTAAAACTGTAGAGTTAGGTGTTGATAAAATTTTTCCAACACCTGTTAATAATGATATGCTAATTCGTGCGTTACAGCAATTTTGTAATAATAAAACTACAGAGAGGATGCTTTTAGACCAGATTAAACAACTTGATAATTATAAAGAAGCAATCGATCGTAGTTTCTTGGTTTCTAAGACCGATGTAAATGGTATCATTATAGATGCAAATGAGAACTTCTGTGAAGTCTCTGGGTATTCTAAATCAGAATTGTTAGGTAAAACACATAGCATGCTAAAACATCCAGAAACCGATCGAGAAGTTTTTGAAAAGATGTGGGATACAATTTTAGATCAAAAGATTTGGCGTGGAAGAATTAAAAGTCTTTCAAAAGAGGGTGAAGATTATGTGGTTGAATCTGTCATCTCTCCAATTGTGGGTAGTGATGGTGAGATTAAAGAGTTTCTTGCGATACGCCAAGATGTAACAAAGTTTATCAAAGTAGGGCGTAAGGTTATAGAGCAAGAGAAAGAGAAAAAAGAGATGGAGAAAGAGCACTATAGAATCATGAATAAAACAAAAGATGATTTTTTAGTGGTCTTTACCCATGAGCTTAAAACCCCTCTAAATGCCATTATCAATTTTTCAAATTCTGCTGCAAAAAGAATTGCAAAGATCGATTCGCCAAGAAAAGATGCTTTGATAGACATGATGCAAGTTATTAAAAGTAATGGTCATGACATGTTGCAGACGATTAATAATATCCTTGATCTTTCGAGACTTAAATCAAATAGACTAGAGTATAAAGAGGATAAGTTTACCCTACAAGATATTTTTGATGATCTGATAAGTCGCTTTGATGCCTTGATACAAGAGGATGAGGTCAATATCCATATCCAACATGCCTACATGGATACCAATTTAGTGTTTGATAAATATAGAACTACACAAATTATCTCCAATATTCTCTCAAATTCTATTAAATACAGCCACAAAGAAGTTTCTATTTTTGCCGATATAGTAGAAGAGCAATTGGTTTTGACCATAGAAGATAATGGTCCTGGAATTGATAATAAAGTGAAGATTTTTGAGCTTTATGAACAAGAAGATGATGATGGTATCAAAAGAGCTTCAAAAGGAACTGGAATTGGACTTCATTTTGTGAAACTCTTATGTGAAGGTATGAATATAGATCTTAAACTTGAAGATTCCCAGAAACTTGGTGGGACAAAGTTTAGTTTCGGATTTGAATTAATAGAAAGTGAAAAACAAAGGTTTGCAAATGAAGAAAATATTAGTTGTTGATGATAATAAGAACAATAGATTAACACTTCTGTATATACTTGAAGATTGGGAAGAAGAGCATCGTGAAACGAAACTTGAGGTCTCTTTTGCAGAAGATGGTAAGGTAGCGGTTGAAATGTGTGAAAAGGATCTTTTTGACATTATTCTTATGGATATCATGATGCCTGTAATGGATGGTATAGAAGCGACAACACTTATAAGAGCGGGGCAAAACAAGAGTGCTTTGATCATTGCATGTTCAGCACTGAGTGATAATGAGCATAAAAACAAAATTATCACTGCAGGAGCTGAGGATTATATCACTAAACCAATCGATAGTGATCTCTTTTCAAAACGCTTTACAAACTATATAGGACTTGTTAAAAATAGAAAAGCACAACCTTTTAATCCTGATGCAGAAAATGTTATCAATAATGAAGTTTATTATAGAAAAACACAATTTATCATAAAAAATGAGGTAGCCCTTAGTGAGTTTTGGGAATATTTCTTACTTGATTCTACTTATGCGGATAGGGAAGAGTTTGCAGATATGATACGGCTTCTTTATGGTTTAGGAAATTATCAACTTAAGAAAAATTATAATTTTAGTATCTTTTTAGAAGAGAGTGACGATAATGTTTATATCACTATGGATAATGTAGTTCTTTTAACGCCATCTCTAGTTGAGGGAATTGTAAAAAAGAATTACTCCAATGGGGATTATAAAATTATGGGAAATAAAATATCATTTTCTATAGGAAAAGTCTGTGAAGTTAGTGTACCGATACAAAAAGAAGAAAAAATAGAAGAAGTAAAGGTTGAAGAAGTCAAAAGTGTTATTGAAAGTACTCCTGCTCCAGTTGCTGTTGTCAAAGAAGCTGAAGTAGTCATTCAAACTTATGATTTTATGGATGTTGAAGATATCTCTGAAATAGAAGAAATTGCAGGTGAGATGCGCTCACTCATCTCCCTTGTGGGAAGTGCCTCAATAGAAGATGATGATATTGAGCTTTTATCATTTCATATACAGAAGTTTGCTACGGTTCTCTCAGTATATACACAAACCTATAGTATATCTTCTGCTATGAAACAGTTATCTAGCGATATCATAGAAAACATGGCACAATTTAAAGCGCAAGCTAAAGATATAAGCATGTTATGTGAAGCTTTTAATAGAGATCTGTTTTTATGGATCAATAAACTGTTTTATGAAGGAGCTCCAAGTATTGACTTTTTAGATAGCTCTATTATTTCAAATGCAAACATGATCACAAGTTTTATCAAAGAGCCAGAAGAGGTTGCAGAAGAGACCTTTGATGATATCTTTGATTTTTAGTTGGAGTTAGAAAAATGTATAAAGTGGTAGTTGAAAATGAGTGTGCATGTTTTATCAAAAGTAAAAAACCTTATGAGCAAAAGTTTGAGAAGCGCTTTTTAGCCTATAGTGCAGCCGAAGATCTGATTGAGCATATGCAAAAGAACTTTTGTAAACGCCATGATTTTTCTGTGACTAAATCTTATGATGGATTTACATACACTGTGAG
>DQTU01000281.1 GCA_015662615.1 Campylobacterales bacterium
ATGACTTTCCTTCACTGTAGTCACAATATAATGCTCCATATATCTCATCTGTGGTCATAACACACGAGAGTGGCAAATACCCACCTGTAATGCCCTTGGAAAGGCACATAAAATCTGGAGTAATATTTGCCTGTTCACATGCAAACATAGTCCCTGTTCTTCCAAATCCAACGGCAATTTCATCAGCGATTAAAAAAACTCCATATTTGTCACATAAAGCCCGAAGTTTTGTGATATAAGTCGCATCATACATCGCCATGCTTCCTGCACACTGCACCAATGGCTCAATCACTACCGCAGAAATTTTTCCATCATGCTTTTTAAATAGTTCTTCCATAGAGACTAGTGCTTCTTCTTCACTTGTCAAAGCAGGAGATTTTGCTTGAACAGTTTTGATAAGAATCTCACCGTAAATCTCTTTATAAAGAGCAACATCCCCAATAGCTAAAGCACCCATGGTTTCTCCATGGTAACTATTTTCCAAGGAGATAAAAACATCTCTCACTTCACCTTGGTTTTTATAATATTGAAAACTCATCTTTAGAGCAATTTCAATAGCACTTGAACCATTGTCTGCAAAGAAAACTTTTTGTAATTTTTCAGGAGTTAAAGCCACCAAACGCTCTGCAAGTCGCACTGCACTTTCATGGGTAAATCCTGCAAATATTACATGCTCTAATGTCTCAAGTTGCTCTTTGATTTTTTCATTTATGTAAGGATTGGAGTGACCAAAAATATTAACCCACCATGAGCTGATGGCATCAAGATATACATTGCCATCAAAGTCACTTAGATATGCACCTTTGCCTGATTTTATCGGTATAAAAGGCAAAGTTTCATAATCTTTCATTTGTGAACAAGGATGCCAAATATGTTTTAAATCCCGCTCACGCATGTTCTCATTGGTTAACATGTTGCGTTTTTTATCAACTCCTCATCAAGTTTTAACGCTTCATTATCCATAACACCTATATCATGTGAAAGGATATCTTTTGCTATATCTTTTGCCTCATCCAAAGAGTGCATCACACAAGTTCCACATTGGTAGATATTTAACTCTGGTATATCATCTTGTTTCTCAACATTTAATACATCTTCCATTGACTCTTTCCATGCCTTTGAAACTCTTCTCTCATCAGGAGTACCTAACAGACTCATATAAAACCCTGTTCTACATCCCATCGGAGATACATCGATAATCTCAACACCGTCTCCATTCAAATGCTCACGAATAAATCCAGCAAAAAGATGCTCTAGCGTATGTATCCCTTTTTCACTCATAACATCTTTGTTTGGTACATAAAAACGCAAATCAAATACAGTAATCGTATCTCCACTAGGTGTACTCATCGTCTTTGCAACTCTAGTTGCAGGAGCTTTCATCTTTGTATGGTCAACCATAAAACTGTCTAACATTGGCATTTTAAAATCCTCGTATAATTTTTCAAAACATTATACCAAAACTTGAGCCGAATCAATAAATCAAATTTGCAGTTGTGATAAAATTGTGACATTATCAAAAAAAGAAGGAATTAA
>DQTU01000326.1 GCA_015662615.1 Campylobacterales bacterium
CACCACTACTCTCACAAGCGATAAACTATGCCGCCCAGACAGATGAGACCAATGGCATTTTATTTGCCTATCATGGCTTAACTGGAGGTTATGAAGGGCGATACTCTATCACGCCGTACTATAATAAGATAAAAGAGTATAACGATATGGAAAGAAGAGATATTTGGGAGTATGAATTAAATTTAAACTCTGATGAGATAAAACGGCTTCTGTATCATCAATTTGAGATAAAAGATTATTATGCAGATTATTTCTTTTTTACTGAAAATTGCTCTTATAATCTTTTATGGCTTTTGCAAGCTGCGAGGAGAGAGGCAAATCTTGTTGATAAATTTGGTATAAAAGCCATTCCCATCGATACAATTAGAGTAGTTGAAGATGCAGGTTTTGTAGAAAAAATCTCATTTCGTCCATCAAAGAGTAATAAAGATAAAAGAGATTGTTAAAAAAATTGATGAGATGGGAGTAGCTGAAGAGTTTTTAGAAAATGGATATAAATTTACAAAAGAGCAAAACCAAGAGCAAAAAGTTTACATACTTGATTTGGCTTCTGAGATGCTACGATATAAACGAGCTAAAAATAAGATAGAGAAAAAAGAGTATGTACAAGATTTGATGACTATTTTAAAACAAAGAAGTCAGATAAATATAAAGAGTAACTATCCTGTTGAAAAACCAGCTCGTCCACTAGATGGGCATAAGACAAGTCGTTTACAGTTTTTGGCTGATGAGGATTCATTTTTAATCTCTTTTAAACCATCGTTCCATGATATATATGATATTGAAAAAGGATTTATCGAGGGTGCATATATCAACTTTTTTGATTTAGCTTTGAGATATGAACATGGGGGAAATCTAAAATTTGAGAAGTTTGATATTGTAAATATCAGCTCTTATGCTCCAAGAGAGACCTTTTTTAAATTGCTCTCTTGGGAGATACTGTTTGGATTTGAGCGAAATTTTAAAGATGAGATGCAGTTTCAGCTAAAAGGTGGGGCAGGATATAGTTATCAAAGTTTTGGATTTTTATACTATCTATTTTTAAATCCAGCAGTTTATATTTGGGATGATGTATCTGTTTCACTCTCTCCTAAGTTTGGGATAATTAAAAACTTTTCAAATTTTAAAATTGGTGCAACTGTTTATAGAGAGTTTTTTTCATATGGGGATGAGATAACCCAAGTGGAATTTTTTTCAACTTACAATGTATACAAAGATATATCGTTAAATCTAAAATATGATATAACAGGCCATGAAGAAAAAGCAAGTGTTTCGCTTTTTTATTATTTTTAGGAAGACTAGATGATACTAAGTATAGAAAGCAGTTGTGATGATAGTTCTATCGCAATAACGGAGATAAAAACAAAAAAGCTGATTTATCATAAAAAAATCTCACAAGAGTTAGAGCATTCAGTATATGGTGGAGTTGTGCCAGAACTTGCAGCGCGTCTACATGCTACAGCTCTTCCAAAGATACTTAAAGAGACAGAAGAGTTTTTTCCTAGTTTAAAAGCGATAGCAGTTACAAATCAACCAGGATTATCTGTTACTTTAGTTGAGGGTGTGACAATGGCTCAGGCACTCTCTATCTCACTTGATTTACCGATAATTGCAGTTAACCATCTTCATGGTCATATCTATTCGCTATTTATAGAAAAACAGACACATTTTCCACAAACAATTCTTTTAGTTTCGGGTGGGCATACACAAGTGATCGAAGCACGAGGATTTAATGATTTTGAGATTTTAGCCTCTACCATGGATGATAGTTTTGGAGAGAGTTTTGATAAGGTTTCAAAAATGCTTGGTTTAGGTTATCCCGGTGGACCAGTTGTTGAAGCGTATGCTAAAAAAGGGAACATGGATAGGTTTAACTTTACTGTTCCACTTTTGCACTCTCCAAAGATTGCTTTTTCATATTCTGGACTTAAAAATCAAGTGCGTTTGAAAATTGAAGCATTGGGAGATTTAAGCGAGCAAGATAAATGTGATGTTTGTGCCTCTTTTCAAAAAATTGCATCTGCACATCTCATACAAAAGCTAAAGAAGATATTTAAAACAAGAAATATAAAAGACTTTGCGATAGTGGGTGGAGCGAGTGCAAACCTTTATTTAAGAGGGGAAATTGAAAAATTATGTGATACACATGGTTCAAAGCTACATTTGGCTGAGTTGAAATTTTGCTCAGACAATGCAGCTATGATAGGACGATATGCAGTTGATGCATACCATCTTGAAAAATTTAAAGAGTTTGATGAAATAACATCAAGCCCTAAGGTTACGATATAGCGTTCTAATCAATAAAGCTAAAAGGGCAAAGGTAAAAAGTTTAAAATCAAGCTCACTTGCAAAATGTGTATTTTCAAAAAGTTTACTCTCTGTTATCTGCTCGCCCTCTTTTTGAAACTCTAAAATTTGTGGAATATAATAAAATGAGTATAAAAGCCCACTACTCATAACTAAAAATGCTGGTATGGTTGTCATAGCTTCTCTATCAAACATTTTATACTTGTATCCCTCATAAAGAGCAACCACTAAAACCGTGAACGAAACTAGGTAGCCAAGTCTTTTAAAGTTCTCAGCCATGATAAGTCCTTCTTGAAAACGACTCAGTATTTCATCTCCTAGATAAAGTTCACTATGGAAGGTAACGGGTGCGACAACAGCCCCGGCAAAGAGTCCTGCACCTAAAGTAATGCCTAAAACTACAATGTACATAATGGTAAGATATTTTGGTATTTTCAAAAAAAGTCCTTTAATTTTCTAATTAAGATAAATATTATCCTATTTACACTATAATTAACCTTGTAGATTGATTTTGCATTTGTGCAGAGTCTTGTTTACTGCTCTATAGGCAG
>DQTU01000179.1 GCA_015662615.1 Campylobacterales bacterium
CATCTTCTAACCATAAAAGAAGTTGCTCTTTTTTTTGTTTGGGTCTCTACTTTTTGTATTCCAAACTTTATCTCTCCGATAGTGATAACCGAGAGATAAATATTATCTTCATCGAGTGAGTTCACAAAATCCAAAACTTTTTGATTTGGTTTTTTAGCTATAAATTCAGAGATAATATTTGTATCTAGCAAATATCTCAAAACTCAACTCTATCTTTATACACTTCTTGTTCTCTGTCAAGTGAGATAGCACCCACCAAAGGAGAAGATTGAAAAAACTCCCCTAAAGTTTTTTTATGTCCCAAGGGCACCCCGTCTTTTTTAGCAGAGTTTTCTTTTTTTTCTAGTTGAAATTTGACTTTATTTTTAGGTAAATTTTCCAAGATAAACATAACTTTATCATATATGCCATTGCTAACATCTAATCGTATAGTATGCATGATTTACCTCCTATATAGTTTTTATCTATCCATTATATCACAAAACAAAAAGAGTTGTTTCTATCATTTGTTTGATCTAGGATGGTTATATATGTATTTTTCATCTATTTATAGGGGAGCGTTAAACCCATAAGTTTGTTAGTGTATATTTAAAAGTCTTTTGATCTGTAACAATATCCTATCAAGCAGAGTATCCATTGGCATACCTACAAACAAATCCTCTAGTGCTGCTCTTTCAGTTGTGCTCATTCTTGTCATTTTTTAATCCTTTTGAAATCTTTTTTATAATTCTCACTATATCATCCTCATCAAGCTCTCCTAGCATGCGGAATATAGCCGGTGCTGCTTGAGGTTGTGAATTACCAAGACGCCAATCCTGATAAGTTCTCATTGATATACCAAGTTTTTCAGCCATATTTTTCTGGCTGATCTTTTTTCCATAATATTGTGCTTCCACGGCATTATGCAAAATGTTGAATAAGTCTTTAGATTCCATGTATAAATAGTACCTAATATTTGATAAACCAAACATAAAACCGAATGCTTCATACGCTATCTAATCTCTATGTAATTTATCTCTCATTTAACATACTGTAATTATAACTTTATAAGATTAATATATTATAAAATGATAGTTTTTTTTATACTTTTATACATTATATCGTATATTTTGTAAATATATTATGACTTTCTTAAGTATCAGAACTAATATTCTTAGAAATCAAATTATCTTTATAAAAGGCTAAAGTTTTACAATTAATTGACGATATAGAACAAAAGGGAGATATCATGTTCAATCCACTAGCCTTAGAAATAAACAACCATTTACAACTTAGCTCTACTCTCAAATCAGAAAAAAAGCTCTATATCTGCCAACAAATTTTAAATTTTACAGATGCACAAGCCTCAGTTGCTTGTCGTTATCAACTTTTACGAAAATCAGATGAAAAAGAGATTTGGCTTGAAGTGAAAAAAGATAGAGCACATAATTATCAACTATTTTATTATGAAAAAGTACAAGAGTTGGAGTACAACCCTTCATTTTTAGCACTTGTCGGAACTTCAACTATCGGATATCAAAATCCAAATGAAACTGAACAAACCATATATAATAGAATCCCTAAAAAAGGCGAATCTATCATGCCTATAAAACATCTTGTTAGTGAAGATGAACTCCCTGAAAATCCAAAGGAAGAGGGGTATAGCAAGGATGGAAACGGAAATTGGTACTTTATGACTAGACGAAGTGAAGGAACTCTAAAAAACTTTGGTAGTAACTTAAAAAAGCGGTCATGGGAGTATAAAAACGAACAAACCAGACTTCTTATTGAGATGCAAGATGAAAACAACGCATTGACTGATATCATTATCTATGAGGGTAGAGAGATAGAGAGAAAAAATCTCAAAAAAATTTCTACGCTTTAAAATAGAATGTCTAACATCCAAAGTTATACCAAAAAAACACTTTACCAGTTACTCAACCCCAACAGCCTTAAAAACAGCATCAATAGGGTCTGAATAAATAATCAGTTGAAATTTACTCATAAGTTCTGGTGGAACTTTTGCCATTTGTGCCATATCAAGAGCTGGTATTAGTATCTTTTTTGCTCCGCTATCACTAGCGATTTGAAGAGCATCTGGTAGTGAGTCTGTGCCTATAATGGTTCCACCAATACTCATGCTTCCAAGAACTACCATTTGAGATAGTAGAGGTTTTTCAAGAACACCACTACATAAGGAGACAAAAATGGATAGTTCAATATCTTTTGATTTACCAATACCATTAAGGTCTGTAGCTTTCAAGTGATAGTCAAAATCTTTATATTTTGCATTGAGTGATACACGGTGTAAATTTGCTTGGATGTAGTTAGTTGCTTCTTTTATCTCTTCTTTTACAGCAGTTCCACTAAAACCAGTTGTATCAAGTTTTCCACTACCTGCCATGACTTGCAAGTCCAACCTAAACAGACCTTTGTGTCCATTGTCAGGGTTGTATGAAACGGTATAGAGTGAGCCATTTGGAAGTTCTCCATCAGGAATGAGAGTATTTCCACCACTTTCAGGAACAGCAACTCGTATCTCACTATCATCTTCTATATCGATGTAAGAGAAATTTACATCATAAAACTCCATGCCACCTATCTTTTTAAGTTGCTCTTTTATGCGTCTTCTTCCTACTATCGCATATTCTAAAGCAACTCTTACATCTTCTTTATCATAGATACCGTTTGGATGCATAAGTTTTAGTAAACCGCTTACTGTTTTTTTAACAGCCCTGCTATCTCTTTGATTTAAATCATGACCTAGTTTAAAGTACTTATCTATAGCATTTGAAAAGTTCATTTTTTGAAGTTCTCTCATCCATTCAGCCATATAATCTGTTATAAATCCGTACTCATTGGTAAAAAACTCAGTTCTCATTTTTGGTATTTCCCACCCAGGAAGATAGTTATGAAAACGGTCAAAAAATGCAGGATCAATCATCTCTTTTGGAAATGGTGATAGTAGGTGAGAGGTTTTTATAATGTTTTCTATACTTCCATTAATATTTCCTACAAATACAAATGAAGCTTTAGCTTGTTTCTGCTCTTTTCCTCTTGCAAATGAACCACTTTCCATATAGTCTTTCATGATTTGAATACCATCTTTATCTTTAAAATGAATCCCTGCTACCTCATCAAATGCAACAATATCCCAATTGCCCACAAGTCCGATAGTCCTACTACTCATGTTATAAAATAGATTTGCAACTGTTGTTTGACCACCACTCACCAAGATAGAGTTAGGCGAAATCTCTTTATAGACAAAACTTTTACCAGTACCACGAGGTCCCAATTCACACATATTATAATTATTCTCTACAAAAGGAATTAACCGAGCCAACAAGTGCCATTTAGTATTTGTATCAAAATTGGTTGGCTCCATGCCTGTACTTCTTATGAGTATGTCCATCCACTCATCATTATCAAACTTAGCCCTTTGGGATTGAAAATCTTCCATATCCATGTTTGGCATTTGGATAGGTTTTAACTCTTGTATATGAAATGGACTTGAACCTTTTGCATTTTCGTCATGAAAGTATTCAAGAGTAACTATTACCCATATACCACCTGCTAAAAGCTTTTGATATTTTTTTACATACTCATCACTGATTACTATTTTACTGATACCGAGATTGGAAAATTCTGCTTCATATACATCATCTTTTTCATTAAGTTTTACAGATACTTTATCTATAACTTTATAGCGACCTTTCTCTTTTATACGAGATTTGATAACTTCTTTTTCATCTGGTCGAACATAGTTTTTTGCAAGTATATCTTTAACCTTAGAAACTCCCCCTTCTATCTGCTCTTCATTATCAGTGGCACAGTACATACCCAAAAGATATTCTAAAACATATATAGGAACATTTGCACCCTCTTTAATACTTTTTGTCAAATCTTTTCTGACAACTTTACCTATAAACTCTTCATTTAATTTACTATTTAAATCCATGTTATCATCCTAAAATTCATCATCAAAGTCATTAAAAAATGATAATGCTAACTTCACTTCTAACTCTTTATAGATTGGTGTTTCACTACTGCCGCTAATAACTTTTTTTGTTATAAGTTTAATGTTTTGATTGTTGTAGTCGTTTATATTTTGCTTGAAAGTCATTTTAAACTTTGTCTCTCTGTTTGTGTCATATATCTCGGTTGAGTTAAATGTATGTTTAAACTCATCTGAAAGCAAAACACCATCCATACTTTGAAATGAAATCTTTAATGTGATTGGTTTAATCTTATCATCTACTATCTCTGATTGGTATAGTGATATATTGACCGTATTTGTAGATATATTTCTTATTGGAATGATATCTACATTTACATTATTAATATTTGAGGATTTACTTTTTTTGATATTGACTTCAATCAACGGTATAACTAACTCTTGCAAAGTTGCCCCACCATGTACAAAACGGTTTCCTGCACCTTGCACTCTTATCTTGTTGATAGATTTTGGTATGAGGTATTCATTTTCTCCATCTATACCCAAATCTGCTCCACTATATTTAGAAACACAAGTCCCATCTTCTAAGTTTTTACCGATGATAAATCTTCTATTTGATTTTATAGCTCCTTGTGTTTGAACTTTACAAAATTCACTATCAAGAGTCGGTTGATTTATATAAAGAAAACCATGGTCACTTGTGATAAACATATTTGAGCCATTAAAATTAGAAACTTGTTTGATGATTTTTATAATACTACTAAATGCACTACTAACAGCATCAAATGTTTTTATCTCGTTTTTTTCACCCATCTTGTCAATCTCGTTATGATAGATATAGATAACAGTTGATTTTTTTACTAATGCTCGACCTTCATCTTTTTTATAGTTTAAAAAATCCTCATAACCAATAGCCATGGCATTTTCATCGTATGATTTCAGTATCTTATCTCTATTTGCTATTCCTGCTGAAGATTTGTTATCTACAAAAACTATATCATTTTTATCTTTTATTGACAATTTCTTATGAGGCAATAAACTAGCCATTCCAAGCTGTGTATATGAGGGTAATGAACTTAACATAAATTCACAAGTAGCACTAAACCTATCTTTCTTTCTGTTTTCTGATAAAATTTGTGAAGTTAGTTCTATTCCACACTCATAACGAAGAGCATCAGATATAATTACAAATATCTTTTTATTTTTTTGTAGATATGGTTCGACTTTAGTGTTGTAAAACTTTTGTTGATGCGGCACTGGTGAGGTTATGGTATAAGTCTGGGCAAAATCTTGCCTGTTGTAATTTAACTCTCTTAGGTAAGAGTTTAGATATATATATCTTCTATTTTAGATGTTAAAGGTTTAAGTAGTTCAAGATGTTCAGCCTTGCTAGAGTAGATAGAATACTCTCTATAATGCATATCATCTTTATATCTGCTACTATCCATCCAACTTTTTACAAACAGCCTTGCATCAGAGTTTAGTCTGCTTTTACTTGTATCAAAGCAACTGTAAA
>DQTU01000311.1 GCA_015662615.1 Campylobacterales bacterium
AGTAAAAGAAATTTTAAATATTCTGGCGGATGGCATCATAAAGTACAATTCCAACGGCAACGGAGAGATTGAGACTTCTTCCATTTTTTCCCATAGGAATTGTAACCATGTTATCAAGTTTTTTTTGCATTAACTCAATTGGAAGTCCACAAGACTCGCCTCCAAAGAAGAAAAAATCTCCCTCTTGAAACTGGGCTTGAAAATAGGGTTTATCTGTTTTTGTAGTAGCAAAAAAGAATCTATCCTTATATTTATCATTAGCATCTAAAAAGTCAGATAAACTTTCCCAAACTACTAAATCTAGCAATTTCCAGTAATCCATTCCCGCTCTCCTAACCGCTTTTTCACTAAGGTCAAAAGAAATTGGCTTTATGATATGGAGACGGCTATCAGTGTTTACACAAATACGACCGATACTTCCTGTATTTTGGGGGATTTCTGGATTTACTAAAACGATATTAAACATTAGAAGATTATCGTTTTATTATTATTTACAAAGATGCGATCTTCAAAAGCCAAATCAATTGCATTTGAAAGTACAACTTTTTCAACATTTCGTCCCGCTTTTTGCATATCTTTCCAACTCTGTTCATGGTTTACAGAGATAACATCCTGTGCGATAATTGGTCCTTCATCAAGGTCATTGTTTACAAAATGTGCAGTTGCTCCAATGATTTTTACCCCTCTCTTATGTGCTTGCTTATAAGGGTTTGCACCGATAAAAGCAGGTAAAAAAGAGTGGTGTATATTGATAATTTTTCCTTGATAAGGTTTGACAAAATTACTCGTTAAAATTCTCATGTATTTTGCAAGTACTATAAAATCTGGATTAAACTCTTTTAAAAGGGTCAACACTTTCTCCTCATGAGCCTCTCTCTCCAAGTTTTCAGCAGAGATATAAAAATAAGGAATATTAAACTTTTCAACAAGTAACCGAAGAGAGTCATGGTTGGAGATAACTGCTTGAATATTTGCATTAAGTTCACCGCTATTGTTTTTCAGAAGGATATCGCCAAGACAGTGTGACTCTTTGGTTGCCATAAGAACAACATTTTTAACTCTTCTTACACCAATATAAACATTTGCACCATTTGGAAGCACCTCTTTTAATTCTGCTTTGATATCTTCAATATCTAAGTTACCAGCAACGCGTGCTCGAAAGAAAAATTTATCCGACTCTTCATCTACGAATTCACTATTTTTTTCGATATTCAAACTGTTTTTATAGATAACATCTGAAATTTTATAGATCAAACCTTTTTCATCAGAACAGTCTATTTTTAGTATATATTGGCTCAAAGTAATTCCTCTAGTTCGCGCTCATATTTTTTCGCCTCATTGTATCCTAAATCAAAAAAAAGCTCAAAGTTTTTCAGATCAAATATCGAATAACGTCCCATCTCTTCAATTTCCATAAAAAGATCACACTCTTTACGACCAGCTTTTACATTGTGATTTAACATGATAAACATGCTTCGACTGATATGCGCTTTAAAAGAGTTCTTGATATTGCTAAAAAATGGATTTACATTGATACCTATAGCATAATCACATGTTTGTTTTAAGGGGTGAGAGGGCAAATTATCACAAAACCCACCATCAATATAAACATCTCCATGATACTCAACTGGTGCAAAAAATGGGACTAAAGCAGAGGATGCTAACATTAACGTTACCAAATCACCCTCAGTTTTATATTCTACTTCTCCGCTCTTATAATCCACAACGGTACAGTAAAATGGTATTTCTAAATCTTGGATATCCATAACGCCAAAAATATTTTGAAAATTAGAAATTGCAGATTCTAGATGATAGAGTGAACCATTTTTAATGTTATATTTTAAATGGGATTTGAAGTTTACCTCTTTAAGTGTAGAAAAAATATCTTTTGCGCTCATGCCTTTTGCATAAAGCCCAGCGACAATAGCACCACCTGATGAACCTGAAATTTCTGATATCTTGAGACCTTTTTCCTCAAAATAGTGCATGGCTCCAAGTTGTGCGATACATCTTGAGCCTCCACCAGAAAGGGCAAGACCTATTTTGGACATTTAGATAATCGCTCATCAACTTGTGTAAGATAAAACTGTAAAAAATTAATGACTAACTTCAACTTTGCTTCGGCTTTTTGGTTTTCATCAGAGTTTAACCCATCAAACAAAACTTCCAATCGCTCTTTTGAGTGCAGTAAAAACGCTCTCTCGTCACTATCATTAACAATAGAAGGAGCTTGAACATTCAGAGACTCTCTATAGCCATCTTCCTCTATCTTAACATCCAACTCTTCCAAAGTAGAGAGTATCAACTCTTTTAACTCCATGGCTTCACCAACCACTTCTCAAACTCTCGAAACTGATCTTTTGTGTTCATGGCGGTAAAAAAAGAAACTTTTTGCATATTTTTACCTTTTAATCTCTCGATCGCTTTTAATAGCGTACTATTTCTAGGTTCCTCTTTTAAAAGTTGAGAATAGATCGCTATCGCATCTGCCGTATGCCCTTGTCTTTCATAAATTCTAGCAAGTGTAAGAGTACTCATATCTTGCTACTTTGAGGCATAATCAGCGATAATAGAGCCGATTTCTGTAGTGCTGCAAATCTCTTTTGCACCATACAATGATATATCTTTTGTACGATACCCCTCTTTAAGAACTCGATCAATTGCAGAGTCAATTTTATCAGCCGCCGCAGCCTCTCCAAGAGCAAAACGAAGCATCATTGAAGCACTTGCAATAGTTGCAATTGGGTTTGCAATCCCCTGCCCTGTGATATCAGGAGCAGATCCGTGGATAGGCTCATAAAGTCCTACAAGACCACCAACAGAAGCAGAAGGAAGTAATCCAATAGAACCACTAATCATGCTTGCTTCATCACTAAGGATAACTCCAAAGATATTTCCTGTTAAAATAACATCAAACTGTTTTGGATCACGAACCAGTTGCATCGCACAATTATCAACATACATGTGAGAAAGTGAAACTTCAGGATAATCTTTTGCGACTTCTTCAACAGTTTCACGCCAGAGCTGGCTTACTTCAAGCACATTTGCTTTATCTACTGAACAGACTTTTTGTCCTCTTTTAGCAGCCGCTTCAAAAGCCATTTTTGCAATTCTTATAATTTCATCTTTTGTGTAGACCATTGTATTAAACGCTTTATCTTCACCTTTTTCACGAGGTTGACCAAAGTAAAGCCCACCTGTAAGTTCACGCATTACAAGAAGATCAACACCCTCAATCACTTCTCTTTTTAAAGTGCTTGCATCTAACAATTGATCATAAACCTTCACAGGGCGAAAATTTGCATATAAATCTAATGCAGATCTTAACCTTAAAAGCCCACTTTCAGGTCTTTTATCACGAGGTAAGCTATCCCATTGATCTCCACCAATCGCTCCAAAAAGTACTGCATCAGAATTTTTACATCCCTCTATAGTCTCTTGAGGCAGAGGATCACCTGTAATCTCATAAGCATTACCACCCATCAGGTACTCTGTATAAACAAATTCACAATCAGAGTTTATAGAAACTGCATCTAAAACTTTTATCGCTTCATCTATGATCTCAGGACCAATTCCATCACCCTTAATTACTGCAATTTTATATTTTTTCATGATTTCATCTCTGCTTTTGCAAAATTTATCAATCCACCAGCATCAATCAATTCTTGCATAAATGGAGGAATAGGAGTGAATTTATATGTTTTATTTTGTGTGATATTGTTAATTTCACCATTTTGGGGATTTATTTCAATTTTGTCTAGCTCTTTGATCTCAT
>DQTU01000181.1 GCA_015662615.1 Campylobacterales bacterium
ATCCCTTTTTGATTTTGAATCATCTCTTTTCCGATGATTTTTTTGAGCTCATTAATGTAAACTCTTAGAGAGCCTTCACTTGGCTGTTTGTCCCATTCCCAAAGTCTTTGGGTAATTTGCTCTTTTGTGACAAGTTGGTTTTTATGTTCTATCAAGATATCCAAAAGGTTGGAGAGTTTTTTTGATAGTATGAGTTCTTCATCTTGACAAATGAGCTTTTTCTGTTTTGGACAATAAAGATATTTTCCAATTTTGATATCTTCCATGATACAATTTGAGCGTTTTAATAGTGCGATGATGCGACTATGAAGCTCATCCAAATCAACGGGTTTTTTAAGATAGTCATCTGCCCCTTTGTCAAACCCTTTCAGCACGGACTCTTTATCTTTGAATGAGGTTAAAAATATTGCTGGTGTATCGTTGTTTTGTTCTCTGATACTTTGTAGGACTTCAAAGCCGTTTAATTTGGGTACATTGACATCCAAAAGCAATAAATCATAATGGTTTTCGTAACTTTTTTCTAACGCACATTCACCATCATTACAGATATCAACACAAAAACCTGCCTCTTCTAGAAAATCTTCTAAGCTTTCTGAAAAAAGGAGGTCATCTTCAAGTAATAGTATATTCATCTGCCCATGATAGCGATTTTTTGGTATAATGTTACAAAGGATTTATCATGGGTGAGCAAAAAATTGGAGCTTCATTTGTTTTAGGAGCTTTTATCGCCGCTGGTTTGATTGGGCTTGGGTATTTTGTATCTGATGCGGTTTTAAAAGTCAAAAGTATGGAGCGAAAGGTTGCTGTAAAGGGTTTGGCTCAGAGAAATGTCAAAGCAGATATCGCTATATTTCCTATTCGACTGCAGGCTTCTGAAAATGATTTGATACCTTTTTAAAAGCGTATGGATTTGAGAAAAATGAGATAACGATTTCTGCTCCTCAGATGACAGATAAGTATGCTGATTCTTATGGCAACTCAAATGTTCGATTTCGCTATGTTTTTAGCACCACAATAACGCTTTATACGAAGAAAGTGGATAAGGTAACTTATTAAATTAGCGGAAAAGGGTATCTTGGCTAAAAATGACAAGTACGAAACTAAATATATGTTCACAGGACTTAACGCTTTAAAACCATCAATGATTGAAGAAGCAACGAAAAATGCTAGAGAAGCGGCTTTGAAATTTGCAAAAGATTCGGATTCAAAACTGGGTAAGATTAAAAATGCCAATCAAGGGTACTTTTCGATTAACAACCGTGATAGCGGAACACCTTATATAAAAGCCGTCAGGGTAGTTGCCAATGTGACATACTATCTTGATGATTGAGTTATTATTTTCTTTCCACGCTTATAAGTTAAGGAGATTAGCTCATTCTCTTTTTTGAAAAAGAGTGCTAGTTTAAGTTCAAAGATATCTTTGATTTTTGCTCCATCGATTTCCAAAATCAAATCTCCTTTTTTCAAACCCAATTTTTCAGCCAATGACTTTTCAGCCACTTTTGTAATACGAAGCTTTGAAAACTCCAATCCAACTCCCAATTTCAGTGCTTGTTTTGTCTCAATGGCATCTGTAAAAAATATAAAATCAGCACTTTTAGGTTGTGCATCTTCATCTTGCAATATTACCGTTTGAGCGTAAGGTACTCGGCTGGGTATTCCATGGCGCATTTTTAAGTGCCCGCTTCCTACCAA
>DQTU01000110.1 GCA_015662615.1 Campylobacterales bacterium
ATCTTTCAAGCTTCCCTCATCCCCAACTTGTCCACCGCTCTCAGCATAAAATGGAGTTTGCTCTAAAAATACCCAACCACTTTTTCCACTCTCTAAGCTCTCAACTCTTTTAAATGAATCATCCAAAAGTGCTAAAACTTTTGTCTCTTGGGTTAAGTTTCCATATCCACTAAATTTATTAGTTCCAAACTCTTCTAATAGACTTTTAAAGTCTCCACTTGAAGCAGCATCTCCACTTCCTCTCCATGAAGCTTTTGCACGAGTTCTTTGTTCAGTCATCAAACGATCAAACTCAGCACTATCAACAGAAAGTGACTTTTCACGAAGCATATCTTCTGTCAAATCTAATGGAAATCCAAAAGTATCATAAAGTTTAAAAGCAACTTCTCCACTAAAAATCTCTTCTGTCTTTTCAAGCTCTTGTTCAAACAGTGCCAACCCAGAAGCAATGGTCTTTAAAAAACGCTCCTCTTCTAAACGAATAAGTTCTTTAACATTCTCTTTTTTGTCAGATAGATAAGGATATTGTTCACTCATAAGTGAAGTCAATGTATCAACAAGTTTGTACATGAACGGTTCTCTAATTCCCAAAAGATAACCATGACGCACTGCCCGTCGTAAAATTCGTCGAAGGACATATCCACGCCCCTCTTTATCAAAGTTTACACCTTGTGCCAAAAGAAACGAAACTGCACGAATATGGTCAGCTATAACTCTAAAACTCGCACCCTCTTCATAGTTATATTCAACTCCAGAAGTTTTAGAAACTTCTTCGATAATTGGCATGAAAAGTGAACTGTCATAATTGCTAATCTTCCCCTCTTTTATCGCAACAACTCGCTCTAATCCCATGCCTGTATCAATTGAAGGTTTTGGAAGCGGATTTAAAATCCCACTTGCATCTCTCTCATACTGCATAAATACAAGATTCCAAATCTCTAAAAACCTATCGCCCTCGCCTCCCATCTTATCTTCGTCAGAGTTAAAATGCTCAGCTCCTTGGTCGTAAAAAATCTCACTACAAGGGCCGCATGGTCCTGTATCTCCCATCTGCCAAAAGTTATCTGCATCTCCAAGTCTCATAATTCTATCTGCGGAGATATGCTTTTTCCACATCTCTTGGGCTTCATCATCACTATCATGCACCGTAACCCAAAGCTTTTCAACAGGAAGCTCTAAAACTTCGGTAATAAATTCCCACGCATAAGCGATAGCATCTTCTTTAAAATAATCCCCAAAAGAGAAATTTCCAAGCATCTCAAAAAGTGTATGGTGGCGGTTTGTATATCCTACATTTTCCAAATCATTGTGTTTCCCACCAGCTCTCAAACAGACTTGTGAACTTGTAGCTCGAGGTGGATTTGGAGCAGGGATTTCGCCTGTAAAAATATTTTTAAAAGGTACCATTCCAGCGTTATTAAATAGCAGCGTTGCATCATCAGGTACTAGCGGAGCACTCTCAATGATTTTGTGATTTTTTTTCTCAAAAAAGTTTAAAAATTCAGCACGAATATCCATATCAACATTTCCTTGTGTAAACTAGACTTCTTGTAAAGCTCATGAAGTTTGAGATAGTTGGCAGAGTGCATTAATTTTTTAAAATAAAAATTGAGTAATAGCCAAAGCTATTGCGATGTTTTTATTTTGAAAAAGTGATGTGCTGTGACAAGTATATCTTCTTCGATGAGTTTTACAAGAAGTCTATTAAGATATTTTATCGAAAAAGTATAAAATCTACGATTTCTTTGGCTCCATTTGGTTGAATAAGTTTTTTTAAACCGCTACTGATGTTTCCTAAATTACAATCAAAAATTAAGTCTAAATCTTCAACACTCAAATCCTTCTCTCTTTTAACAAACGAAAGATTTTTCTTCGCTAAAAAATCTGCATTATAAAACTGATGGTCAGCGGCTGCGTAGGGATAGGGAATGTACAGAGCGGGTAAATTAGAAGCACACAATTCCCAAAGCGTACTGGCTCCTGCACGACAAATTGCAAAATCTGCCTCTTTTATTTTTGATTCAAGCTCCGTTGAAAAAGCAAATAGTTCAACATCGATTTGTTCTTTTTGATAGAACTTTTTTAATTTTTCTTCATCTCTCGTTCCACATTGATGGATGATTTTTATATCTTTTTCTTTTAAGAAGGGTGCAATTTTCATAGCATAGTTATTTATCGCCGTTGCCCCTTGCGAACCGCCCAAAAAGATAATGGTTTTAATCTCTTTTCGTACTCTTGCATTTTGAAAAAATATCTCACGAACGGGATAAGAGGAGACTGGAGACTCTTCTAAGTATGAAGAAAAAATGGCTTCGGTTCTGGATTTTAAAAGCCTGTTTAACTTTC
>DQTU01000305.1 GCA_015662615.1 Campylobacterales bacterium
ACACAATAAAAAACAGATAGAAGGAGAGAAAGAAGATGGAAAATTTGAACCATGGCAAGAGGATAAAGGTACACACTCACTTGAAGATATCCAAAAAATTGTGGGGGAACAAAAACCAACTTATGAAGGAAAAGTAGTTGAAGGAGTTACAAGTTTTGGAGCAATAGATAAAGATTCAAGCTCTGTAAAACTCGGTTTTGATTTAGGTTCAGGTGAGATGGATGGAAATATGAAATTTAAAGACAGTGTTCAAAACTATGATGTTGATGTAGCTGGAAAAATTAAAGGTAATGGCTCATTTGACTTTAACTCTAACAATGGTTATGACGGTGGAGGAAAAGGAACTTTAAGTGGCGATAAGCTCCAAAATGCCAATGGTAACTTTGGATTTAAAGAGACGGATATCATAACCAATCAAGTAAACAGTATAGATGGAAAATTTGAAACGAGCAAAAAATAATGTTAAAAAATGATATAAGATTTTTAGGTACAAGCGGCAGTAAAAAAGAGGGACATGGCTCTAGCTGTGTGCAAGTTACAGATACTATCGTAATCGATGCTGGAAACCTCATCCATGGGCTTAAAGATGAAGCAAAACATATCGAGCATATCTTTTTAACACATTCACATCTTGACCATATTAGTGATATTGCCTTTTTAATTGATACTTATTTAGTTGAGAGGGAAACTCCTCTTAAGATCTATGGCTTGAAAGAGACATTGGACGCACTAAGCGGAAATATTTTCAATTGGAATATTTGGCCTGATTTTAAAGAGATCTCTTTGATAAAATCTGGTCACAAATCTATAAAATTTATAGAGATACAATTAGAGCAAGAGTATCAATTTGAAGAAGTTAGCCTTAAACCAATTGCTATGAATCACACTGTACCTACTTGTGGTTATGTGATTAAAAAAGAGGATTTTTCGGTTATATATGCAACTGATACTTATATCTGTGATACTATTTGGAAAGAAGCAAATAACAATTTAGAGATTGAATCAATTGTTATAGATGTATCGTTTCCCTCAGATATGGAAGCGTTAGCACAACAGAGTAAACACTTAACACCAAGGCTCTTAAAGGGAGAACTTACAAAACTAAGTCGTGATGATGTTAATATTTATGTGACCCATATCAAACCATACTACCAAGAAAATGTTGAGAGAGAATTGGAGATATTGGAAGTATTAAAAAATAGTGGTAGAGTTATCAGAGATGGCGAATATCTTAAAAATAGCAAAATTTCAGGAGATCGAAACACACGAGTTGCAGAGATATCCACGGCACTTTCAAAAGAGAAAGATCTTAGTAAAATCTTAGGATTGATCTTGGTTGAAACGATGCAATTATCCAATGCTGAAGGTGGTACAATATATCTCAAAGAGGATGAACACCTCTGTTTTGGAGCTGTTAAAAATGATGCCTTAAATATCTTTGAAGTCAATCCAAAATTTCCAAAAATCAGCCTCTTTCCAAATGGAATCCAAAATAGTGAAAATATCTCTGCCGTATGTGCATTAAGTAAAAAAACAGTTAATATCCCTGATATTTATCTCTATCATATGGGTGGATTTAATTTTGAAGGCACAAAGAAATTTGATAAAGCAAACAGTTATCAATCTAAGTCAATGGTAGTTGTGCCAATGCTAAATCAAGATGAAGACGTCGTAGGAGTCATGCAGCTTATCAATAAAAAATCACTTAATGACGTAGTTGAATTCACGCAAAATGACATTGAATTGATAACTACTTATGCAAATCTATGCGCAAGTGCCATAGCAAAAAATCAACTGATTGACGACCTAGAAAAACTTGTCATCTCATTTTTGGAGAGTATCTCATACGCTCTAAATGTGAAGTCTCCATACGGTTATGGTCATATCTCTAGAGTTAAAGAGTTGATGGGACATGTGGCACTTGAAGTACACAAAGATAATACTATTTATAAAAATATCAACTATACCAAAGAAGAGTTTCAAGAGTTAGAACTCGCAGCGTGGATGCATGATGTTGGAAAGATTGCAACACCTGAACATATTTTGGATAAAGCAACTAGATTAGAGACGCTAAATGATCGTATTGACATGATTGAAATGCGTTTTAATTATATTAAGTATTTTTTGAAATCCCAAGCACTAGAGACTAGATGTAAGTTTTTAAATGGCGAATATCAAATTCACATAGAACATGTTGAAAACAAGCATCTACAAATGATTAAAGAGCTGGACGAGGATTTCATATTTCTCAAGCATGCAAATAAACCTTCTGTAGTTATGAGTAATTATGATATTGAAAGAGTAAAAGAGATTGCCCAGAAAAGTTTTATCATAGAAGATCAAACGATTAACCTTTTAACAGAAGATGAGGCAAAACACTTATCTATCATGAGAGGAACATTAACGGATGAGGAACGTGAAAAGATTAATGAGCATGCAAAAACTACTTATGATATGCTCAAAATGATCACATTTCCTAAAAAATACAGCAAAGTTACCGAAATAGCCAGCGGACACCATGAGAAGATAAACGGTAAAGGATATCCAATGGGACTCAAAGGAGATGAGATCTCTTTTGAGACACGAATGTTAGCAATTGTGGATATTTTAGAAGCATTAACCGCAAGTGACAGACCTTACAAGAGAGCTAAAACAGAAGATGAAACTTTTGAAATTCTTGAGGATATGGTTAAGAAAAATGAGTTAGATGCTGGAATTGTAAGCTTTATCAAAAAAGCAGGTATCTTTGAAAAATATATTCAAAAAGAAGAGATAGAAGAGGTTGTTTAAATAACCTCTTGTCTTAAGACTGATATCTGACAAGTACCAAATACATCTTTTTTAACCATGTCGATAACACTCTCATGAGCAAACCTACTATGGTTATAAACGACAACATAAATAATATCACCCTTTTCCAGATAGTGCGTCTCTCCAAACTCTGTATAGCGTGTTGCACCAATGGAAATGAGTAACTTTTCAGGTTTTCCAGCTTCTAAGATCACGCTATTTAAATCTTCCAAAGGTCCATGCTCTTTTTGACTGTTTAACTTCTCTACCATCCAATCATTTAACTTACTATAAAAGTAGCTATACCCCAACAGTTCACTATCTTCACCATACTGAATTACTTTGCCGTCTCTTTTGATAAACGAAGTCAAAGAGTAGTCATCCATAACGCCACCTAGTGAGAAGATATCAATTTCAAGCTCTTTGGCAGAAACCCCTTTTGAGTTCTCTCCCCAGTTTTTTTTATGGCTAATTTTCTTCGCACCCTCCACTCTTATGGAGCAGTCATTATATGCCATGAAGTGTGTTGGTTTTAACTCTGAGATTTTATCCCCTTTATAAGTGACTTCACACATAAGTCCTACCTCAGGCTCTACTTGGATATTTTTACCCTCGATAAATTGAATCTTATCAACAGAGAATGGATAGTCCCCTAAAAAGGTATCGTGATTTGGGATAAAGGTTGGAAATATTCCCTTTGGTGCATCATCTGATTCAACTACAACATCTACAAAGTCTGCACTCTCCCCTGCTTGCTCTAAATGATGTGCAAAGTTACCTGCAATTCCAAACCCGATTATCGTTTTATCCACGACCTATCCTTTTACTAAAATATGCTTTCATGATACAATACTCTGCATGAGAGTTTTACTATTAGAAGATGACATGATTCTTTGCGAAATCATCACAGAGTACTTAGAAGCCTTGGGATATGAAGTAAGTGTAACCTACAATGGTAACGAAGCTGAAGATTTAGTCTATTTACAAAAGTTTGATTTACTGCTTCTTGATGTCAATGTACCTCAACTTAACGGATTTTCATTTCTCAAAAGTTTTCGAGGCACAGGTGCTAAAACACCTGCAATTTTTATAACTTCACTACATGGCTCAGAAGATGTACTAGAAGGTTTTGAAGCAGGATGTGACGACTATATCAAAAAACCATTTGATTTGATAGAGTTAAAAGCCCGAATTGATAATATAAAAAGACACTTCCATATCGATGAAAAACAGATTTATACAATTGGTGATGAGATAAGTTATGATGTGGCAACAAAAATGCTCAATTCTAAAAAACTTCCCAAAAAAGAAGCACAAGTTTTAGAGTATTTTTTACACCATAAAGCACAGACCATTTCCACCGATGAACTCATCTCAAATATCTGGAGCTATGAAGATAGCCCAACCCATGCTACGATCAGAACTTATATCAAAAATCTTCGAAAGCTTATTGGAGAATCCACCATCACAACGATAAAAGGAGTTGGTTATCGATTTGACTAAGGAAGAGAAAAAGACACTTTTTCGTTTTTTAACCCTCTATCTCGGCTCACTTTTTATGCTTTTTGCGGTAATCGCATATCTTTTTTATCTGGTAGAGTATCGCTTTTATCATGACAAAGCTAAACACCAGATGCAGATGAAAGCTAGTAACTTATCCTCACAAATTATCCATGCTCATATGAGCGATACTGCACTTTCTCTAAACTCCTTAACCAAAGCGTCTGAATTAAAGATTGGATTTTATGATGCAGATCAAAAACCAATTGCTAGTGAAATAAAAAATGAGATTAATTTTGATGGGGATTTTTATGAAAAAGATAATCAGCTTATGCTTGTTGATAAAAGTGCATTTGGACATCTAGATGTAACTTATACGGTTATACAAGAGCATAGTTTTTACGATACGATAGCACAAATTAAAAAAATCATTATTGCCGTGTTATTAATTTTATATCTTCTTTTCTCCCTTGTTGGCTACTTCCTTGCAAAGCTCTTTATCAAGCCAATCCAAATGAAACGCATTCAACTTGATAACTTTATCAAAGAGAGCACCCATGAGCTAAACACCCCGATATCTGCACTCTTAATGAGTATAAAACCACAATCAGAGATGAATGAAAAGAGTTATGAGCGTATCAAGATAAGTGCAAAAAGGATTTCTGATATTTACAAGGATTTGACTTATCTTCTTTTGAGGAATAGTGATTTAGAAACTCAAAGTGCTAAAAACATAACCATAAATAAAATTCTAAAAGAGCAAGTTAGCCACCTCTCTCCACTTGCAGGAAAAAAGAGACTCACCATCATCGAAAACTACCATGAGGATATAGTCACAAAAATAGACGAAGAGAGCCTTATCCGCCTTATCAACAATCTTCTTTCAAATGCGATAAAGTACAATAAGCTTGGCGGAGAGATTGAAATAACCACAGATAAACAGATACTTATCATCAAAGATAGTGGCATAGGTATTGCTAAAGAACACCAAAATGAAATTTTCAAACGCTTTTATAGAGCAACAGATGAGAGTGGAGGGTTTGGTTTGGGACTAAACATCGTCTATAAAATCTGCAAAACATATGATATCGACATAAAAATGGAGTCAGAAAAGGGAAAAGGAACAGAGTTTTGGTTAGAGTTCAAAAAATGAAAAAAGTGATTGCAGTAGTTTGTGCTACAACTATTTTAAACATATCAGCAACAGCATCAGGCAGTATCGAAACCTCAGGAGATATCCTTCGTCTTTTGATACCAGCTGTGGCTTTTGCTGCAACATATTATCTTGATGACAAAGAGGGAAGAGATCAATTTTATAGATCTTTTGCAGCAAATGGAGTTGCAACTTATGCACTTAAATACGCTATCAACAAAAAGCGACCAAACGGAGAAGATTACTCTTTTCCCTCAGGTCATGCTTCTGTAACCATGCAGAGTGCAACATTTATCCACAAAAGATATGGTTTAAAATATGCAATACCAGCATATCTTGGAGCAACATTTACAGGATACAGCAGGGTTAAATCAGATAATCATTACACTATAGATGTTGTATCTGGAGCAGTTATAGGAGCTTTGAGTAGCTACTATTTTACAACTACCCATAAAGGATACACAATAACACCAAATGTAAATCGTGGGATATTTGGATTTACTTTTACAAAACAATTAGGGATATAATGACACTTACGACACTATTGCAAACCAATATCAAAAAATTGACTTCACCACTAAAAAATGAAGATGAGCTTATCGAGATATTAAAAAGAAGACTTACAAAAAAAGAGTTTAAAATTCTGATGATGAGTGTAGAAAACAGACCAAAAGAGGAGCAACTTAAAAAACTCTCTTTAGATGAGAAACGCTATGATGAGGTTAAAACTAAAGCGTTAAAAAAAGTGAATTTTAATGAGCTAAAAGAAGAGTTGATGAGCTCTAATAACCCTACAGCGTAATCTATATCACGCTGTAGTTTCTGGTCTCTTGGCAATAAACCTCAGCCACATAAACCCAAACACTCCTGCAAACAGAGAAGCTGCTAAAATCCCCACTTTTGCTTGAAATATAAGTGTTTCATTTCCTACAAAGGCTAAGTCTGCAACAAAGATAGACATGGTAAACCCAATTCCACCTAAAAAAGCAACACCAAACACTTGACTCATCGTACTTCCCTCTGGTAATTTTGCAATGCCTAGTTTGATAGCCAGCCATGCAACACCAAAGATTCCAAGAACTTTTCCTAGCATCAGACCTGCCATAACTCCCATCGAAACAGGTGTGACTATCGTTTCACCGATAGAAGAGAAATCTATAGCAATTCCTGCATTTGCAAGGGCAAAAAGTGGTATCACAAGTAGGGCAACAGGGAGATGTAGATCATGTTCCAACCTTGCAGCTGGAGAATCCACTGCATCTATGCTATCTTTGATGTTAAGAAGTATCGCTTTTTGTTTTTCATGGATTCTATGATCTTCACATACGGGATAGCTATCATACTGATCAAGTAGATCTTTTGTATGTTTTGTAAAGTTCTTTGGAGCCTGTTTAGGTCTTGAAGGGATTGACAATGCTGCGATAACGCCAGCTATAGTCGCATGAACTCCAGATTCGAGCATAAAAAACCACATAAACAGACCTACGATAAAATAGGGCAATATCATATGAATTCCCACACGATTCAGTGCTATCATGATAAGAAATGAAACTCCAGCCAAACCAAGTGGTAAAAATTGAATCTGCTCTGTATAAAAAATAGCGATAACGATAACCGCACCTAAATCATCCACGATAGCAAGTGCTACTAAAAAAGTTACAAGTGCAGGAGAGACACGCTTCCCTAAAAGCACCAAAGCAGAAATAGCAAAAGCGATATCTGTCGCCATCGGAATTCCCCAACCACCAGCACCCTCTCCACCATAATTAAAACCAAAGTAGATAAGCGCAGGCATGACCATACCGCCAATAGCTGTTAAAATAGGGAGTATTGCTACTTTAATATTGGAAAGTTCCCCAACCATTATCTCACGCTTTATCTCTAACCCGATGATAAAGAAGAAAATTGCCATCAATCCATCATTTATCCAGTGGTGAATCGTATGGGAAAGCTCCCATGACCCAACCGTTAAATCCACTTTAGTATGAAAGAAATGTGCATAAGTCTCAGCAAACGGCGTATTTGCAAGCACAAGTGCAAACACCGTCATAAACATCAAAATGATTCCCGTTGTTGCTTGTGCGTGTAAAAAATGTTCAAATGGTGCAGAAACTTTATTGAAAGTTTTTTCCCATGGTGCGTATAGCTTCATTGATTCCCTTTGGTAGTTGATTAAATTATTTAAATTTTATCATAAATAGCTGACAATCTTTAATATCGTCTTATTTATCATTTTCCTGAATAATTTGCACCTTTTACCACTCCAAACAGAAACAGAAGATGGTCATAACCTGTCAACATGTGTGTTGCACCTAACCACATATAACGAAGATTCCCACCTTCAATCATCATCTGTATATCTTCTTGGGAGATGCCATGTGCGTATATATCGGTGTTTATTAGAAAAAGTGATATTAGCAATAGAACTGTTTTCATTTTCTCTCTTTATATTAAATTTTAGAATCGTACTTATACTAATAAACATGTTACCAAGACAAAAGGAGATTTGATATGTATAAAACAGTATTTACACTTCTTTTTATCATTGGTTGTGGAAGCAACAATGAAACCACTCCAGAACCAACAGGTAATTGTCAAGAGGATTTAGCAACACTAGAAAATGAAATCCGTACAGATTTAGGCAATATCTCCACAGATGCAGACTTCACGCTCTCTATCAAAGCAAATGGTGGTAAAACATTTGTCTATTCCAAAGGAAGCTCTACCCCAACAACATCTTATAAATCAGCATCAACCTCCAAAATGGTGACCTCAGCGGTTATCTTAAATCTTGTGAAAAAAGGAACACTTTAACTTGATGATAACCCACAAAAATATATAACAACATGGCCAACAACAG
>DQTU01000046.1 GCA_015662615.1 Campylobacterales bacterium
ATATTTCCTAAAGTATCTTGATGTACTGCACTAGCCCCAGCCATCATATATACATTTTTATCAATTAGTTCAACTTTTTTTTTTGTATTTATATCGATATCTAAATAGTCTTGATAACTGTAATTTTTTAATTTTAGTAATTCATCCATGATAATTTCCATAAGAGATATTGAAAAATATTTTTTGAAAGAGGTGTACTTACCTTTACATGTTATATATGCAAAGGTAAGTGAAAAGAGTTTTGTTTTTTTAGTCGTCGCTTCCGAAAATTCCAAATATTTGAAGAATTGCACTGAACATATTGAAGAAGTTCAAATAAAGTGCAAAAGCTCCTTCTATTGGTGTACCATAAGCACCTTTGATGATATTTTGCGTATCATAAAGCACAAATCCACTCATAAGAAGCACAATACCGCCAAGCATAAACACATGTAACATTGGACTGTGAAATACAAATGCATTTAACAACATTGATACAATCACAATCACAAGTGCAATCATCAATGGTTTACCCCATGAAGAGAAATCACTTTTACTGTTCATTGCATAAATACTAAGTGATCCAAATATCACAGAAGTGGTAATAAAAGCATTTGCAACCAGTGCTCCACCACCGCTCATTCCAAGTACGCGACTAAGAAGTGGAGCTAAGATGATACCGCCAACAAATGTAAATGCAAAAAGCACGATATAATTGAGTGGTGTTTTATCTTTAACCATCATCAATCCAAACATACCAAAAAGCATCCATGGAATTGCAATCCATAGGTAATTAGCAGCAATTACATCTGCGATACCTATACCTACATAAGCTCCAGCTGCTCCTGAAATCATTGTTGCAGCAAAAAGCTGGTAAGTCGCTTTGATAAAAGTAGAGAGATCGCCTTGTCTGGTTTGAACCTCAACCTCTTCTCTAGCGACACTGTTATTTTTTACATAGTCTCTATCATATAAAGCCATATTTATTATCCTTTAATAAAATTTATTTCTAAAGCTATTAAGCTTATTATTATATCGTAAAATGTGGAGAAATTGTTAATGAAAATTTAAAAGAATTTTTTGAGGGTCTAAAAACCCCCAAGAGTTGGTACTATTATTTAGCGAAAAGTTTTCCGATCATACCCATAACACCACCAGCAGAACCTGCAGAATCAGTTACAGAGTCCATAACATTGTCTAAAAGTGAACCTATGATATTTCCACCTTCACTTGATTTATCAATCATGTTTGGTATAACATCTGATAAACCACTAAGTGCAGTATCTGAATCAACACCTAATTTACTAGCAAATTCAGAGATTTTATCTTCACCAAATAGTGAAGTAAGACCACCAGCGTCAATTGCTTCATTGTCACCATCTCCAAGCCATGAAGATACGATAGAACCTATCCCATCACCACTCATTGCGTTTGAAACAAGAGAACCTAAATCAAAGCTTCCCTCTTCGTTTGACAACAAACCGCTAAGTGCATCTGTAATCGAACTCGCTTCCATTCCCTCAGCCTGATCTCCAAGCTTACTTTGAAACATCTCTGTTCCCATTTTAACGATATCTGTCATATCCATAAAGTGTTCTCCTTATTTTAAATAATTTAATACATCTTCATTGTAACAGAAAATAGTTAGCATAAAGTAAATAACTCTATTTTTTAAATTTACGAAGAACCATTAAAATCATTGGTAAATATCTCAAAAGTTTCATTATTTTTCCCATTTTTTATCCTTTTGCTTTTTTTGTCAATCTTTTTCTAATTATTGGATCAAGATGTTTTTTACGAACACGAATACTTTGTGGAGTTATTTCAACAAGTTCATCCTCTTCAATCCACTCTAGTGCTCTTTCTAGTGCCATAATTCTAGGTGGAACAAGCTTGATAGCATCATCAGCTCCAGAAGAACGAACATTACTAAGTTGTTTTCCTTTGATAGGGTTAACATCTAAATCATTACTTCTTGAGTGTTCACCGATAATCATACCGCCATACACTTTATCCTGAGGTTTAATAAACATCACCCCTCTCTCTTGAAGATTAAAGATAGAAAAACCTGTAGCTACACCATTTTCCATAGAGACAAGTGCACCATTCATTCTACTCTCAACTCCACTTGTAAGCGGACGATAATCCAAAAATGAGTGGTTCATAACACCTTCACCTTTTGTATCAGTTAAAAACTGACTACGAAAACCGATAAGCCCACGAGCAGGAATCTCAAATTCCAACCTTGTCTGACCATCTCCTGTTGGAGTCATGCCTGTCATCTCACCTTTTTTCTTACCAAGTTTTTCGATAACTGTACCAGTGCAATCATCTGGTGCATCGATAACCAAATGCTCATACGGTTCCATTTTTACACCATTCTCTTCTTTGATAATAACTTCAGGACGACCAAGTGAAAATTCAAACCCCTCTCGTCTCATGTTTTCAGCAAGTATTGTTATCTGTAGCTCTCCACGACCAGATACTTTAAAGGCACCCTCTCCGTTACTCTCATATTTCATAGCGATATTTGTCTGCATTTCAGACTCTAATCTCTCAACAATTTTATTTGAAGTTATAAATTTTCCCTCTGTTCCTGCTAGTGGAGAGTTATTTACACTCATTACAACTGAAAGTGTTGGCTCTTCGATATGAAGTGGGTCAAGTCCTACTGCATGGTTTGGATCTGCCAAAGTATCTCCAACATCTAATGTATCAAAACCAGCAACAGCGATAATATCTCCACTTACTGCTTCTTCTATATCAATACGCTCTAAGCCATGAAAACCTATAAGTTTAGAAATTCTTCCACTTACTTTCTCGCCATTTGCTTTTATAAGAGCTACTGTTTGGTTTTTAGAAACTTTTCCATTAAAAATTCTTGCAATTCCAATTTTTCCAACAAAATTATCATAATCAAGTGTGAAAACTTGAAGTTGGAGAGGATTATCAACACTACCTGAAGATTTTGGAACCTCTTTGATAATCGTATCAAAAATAGGTGTGATATCAACATTTTCATCTTCAAGACTCATCTTTGCATAACCATTTTTAGCCGCCGCATAAACTACTGGAAACTCTAGCTGATTGTCATTTGCATCAAGGGCTACAAACAGGTCAAAGATCTCATCAACAACACGATCTGGCTCTGCTGCATCTTTATCAATTTTATTTACAACAACAATTGGTCTGATTCCAAGCTCTAGTGCTTTTTTTACAACAAACTTAGTTTGAGGCATAACGCCCTCTTGTGCATCTACAAGCAAAAGAACCGAATCAACCATCTTTAAAACACGCTCAACCTCACCACCAAAATCAGCATGACCTGGAGTATCTATGATATTGATTTTATAATCTTTATAATAGATTGCTGTATTTTTAGCAAGGATGGTAATTCCTCTCTCTTTTTCAAGGTCATTACTGTCCATGACTCTATCATCAATTTGCTTATGTGATTCAAATGTTCCTGATTGCTTCAAAAGCTCATCTACTAGTGTTGTTTTTCCGTGATCAACGTGTGCAATTACGGCAATGTTTCTTATCTCTTGCATGGTGTTCCTATATTTAGTTTTCGCGGATTATATCTAAAAAGTTTGAAAATCAGAAATTGGCACGCATTATGCTACATAAACCCTATAAATATATAAACACAGGGGATTATATGAATGTATTAGCACAAGCATCTCAAACAGAAAGTAAAGATATTAAACTTTCAAGTAAA
>DQTU01000043.1 GCA_015662615.1 Campylobacterales bacterium
ACTTTGTCGCTGTCGTCAAAAAGGTACTGAACAGGAATGTCTAAGATGTCTGCTATTATTTGTATTATTACAACTTTTGGATTATTGCCTTTCTCCCAGCTCCTAACAGTAGCTTTTGTATAAGTAGTTCCAGCTCTTTCGTTAACTCTTTGTGCCAACTCTTCAAGTGTCAAATCAGCAATTTTTCGATATTTTTTCAAGAGTTCTCCGAACATATTTTTCCCTTTCTGCATTAGTGAAATTTTACATCATCATAGTATTCTAATATTTTACTTACACTGCTATGTGATTACTTTATTTTTTTATCAGTGAAATATCATTATACTTTTAGAAAAATTTGGCAGGAAGTAAAAATGTTTAGTTCTCAATTGCTCAAATATCGAAAACTCAAAGGATTAACACAGTCTCAACTTGCTGATGAATTATCTGCCTTGCTGAATAAGAAATTTCAAAAAGGGAATGTGCAAAGCTGGGAGCGTGGAAGCAATCCAAGAGTGGAAATTATTCAAGCTATTGCAAAAGTTTTGGATATTCCTGTTCAGTTTCTTTTTGATGATAGTGAAGAAGTTGTGTTAAAAATAATAAAAGACAAATATCCGTTTTTCATTCAACAAAAAATTCTATCTGAACAGTTTCAAAGCATCATTAAATCAACAAAAGTAAACATGGAACATCTTGAGCAGATTATTAAGGCAAGTTCTGATGTACTCTACAAGTGAAGTAGCAGATCTTCTTGGTGTTAATAGATCTAATGTTAATTATTACATTAGAAAAGGTTATTTAAAAGCTGAAGTTGTGGATGGTGCGTACAAGATTAAAAGAGAAGATTACATCTCTTTTAGGGATAAGTACTTTGATACAAACATTCGCTTTAGTTCTCGCGGTCCTGCAAAAAAACTTTCAAGTGAACAGATAGAAACTCTCTCTAAAATTCTTACTGATCTACATGACTTTTCAGTCAGCTTTGAGGATTTTGCAGAGCGTTACAAAAACTGCAACTTAACAAACTTTAGCGATTTTCTAAAATACAAAAGAGATGAGATGATCCGTTATGAATGCAATATGAAAGGCTATAGACACAAATTTTTAGCACAAAAATATGGTCTTTCTACAAGTCAAATTTATAGGATTATTCATGAGAGAGATGAGAAAAAGAGTTGAAAATGTCATCTACAAAGTAGCAGAGTGTAGCTCTATGAGAGAGTTAAATGACCTTGCTATGAAACTTTCATTAGCAAAAGAATCGTTCGATGATCTTGCTTGGAGTTTTGTGACAAGGGCTCTATCTGTTAGAGAAGAAGAGCTTCTTAGCAGGTGCAATGCACTTGCTGATTGTGGTGAGCTTCGAGCTGATGAAATTTTATGAAAGGAGGGGTTTTAGTTAATTTATTTTTAAAGAGAAAGTTGGCAAAATAACAGTATTACATTTTTACTTATGTAAGGTAATACATTAAAAGGATTAAGCAATGGTTTCAGATCAGCTTTTTGCAATAACGGACAGTAATTTTTCTAAAAAACATAAAAAGATAAAAGTTACTCATACTGTACGAGAGGACATCGTTCAAAAGTTTAATCGTGCAGTTGAAGAGGCGGGTTACAACCGCTCAAATGTAATAGAAAAATTTATGGTGAATTTCATCAAAAATTTTAATAATTTAAAAAATAGCAAATAAAAAAAGGGTAAGTGTTTTGCAGAACACTTACCCTTTAAGGCTACAATAACCCAACCGAATCAGCCGTTATTGTAGCCAACTTTCTCTTAAAAAAAATTAACTAAAGGCTACAAATATGGCTTATAAAGATATAACTATAGAAGAGCTAAAACAGTCACTTGACATTTTGCAAGTGGCTCAAATGTATGGGGAGCTGGTAAAATCTGGCTCTAACTATGTATATAAAGATGATCGCTCCATAACTATTTCCCCCTCAAAACAGATCTTCTCTAACTTTAATGGCGAGATTACTGGTGGTTCAGTTTTAGATCTGGTCTGCTATATGGAAAATTTATCTATCGCAGATGGGATAAAAAGGCT
>DQTU01000087.1 GCA_015662615.1 Campylobacterales bacterium
AAGTATAGTAAATGAAAATTGCGAACTTTATTTTACACTATCTACCCCAGCTCTGTTTCATTGTTGTAAAGTCCATTGTTATCAAAAGAAGGCACAGAGAAGTTACTGGTACACACCTCTTGTCCATCGAAAATATCAGTTACGGACTTGATTGCTTCTTGTTGATACTCTAGGTTTGGGTCAAATTGTATCTTCATAGCTTAATTTTCCTTATCTTCATCAGTCTCTTCAAAGCCAATTAGATTAGCAATATGATTTTGAATGATCTTTTCTCTATGATCGACAAAGTCATTAAAGGCTTTCGTAATTTCTTCTTTTGTACTGTTTTCATTTACAGAAAGAAGTATCTTGTACATAGCATCATTTATAAAATGTTTTTCCAGTATAGCCTTAACACTCTTTTTGTCGTTCCCATTGTTTTTCAACACCTCCTGAAGGTAAATACCTGGTGCGTTATTTGAAATTCTTTTATTTGTCTTTGATCCGATCAATGTTCGATTTGCCACCATATCCCAGTCTACTTCAACACCTTTGTTTTCAAGGTATTTTTTCGGAAAGATGTGATGGTCATCCAATTCATCTGAAAACTTTAATTTATCATTCTCGTAGAAGTCTTTTGCATCGTGCATAAAAAGTAGATTGAACACACCCTTGTAAACTGAATTGCCAGCATACTTCTTGTCTTTGATCGTAAATGTCTTAAAAAGCATATTTCGCATTTCCAATACAACTTCAGGTACTTTGCTATCATCATCAAACCACTTCATAAGATCTTTATAGTCCTTGGTTAGTTTTGTATCTGTTGATCCTGCATATCGCTCACCAAAAACTGACGACCAGTACCATTGGTTTATCTTATCTATATCTTTTTCTTCATGTTTAAAAAGTGCCAACATCACTACCACCATTGGCTTATACGGGAGCCACTTACTAACATCACCTACCCCGTACTCATTTTTATCAAGAAGCCTCTCCAGTACTGTATCATTGAATACATCAGCTGTCTCTTTCCAGATCTTCTGATTGATGTGTTTTTCATCTATCTTCAACATGTCACGTGCCTTAATACTTAATCCCTCATATAAAGCAATTGCTTGGATAAAATAATAAGGAACTGTCGTATCTCTTTTGTTATCAAGAGCGAACTTTTGAATATTTAAATGCTTATCAAAACTCTTTTCCCATTCTTCTCTAAGGTTCAGGAACTTATAGAGTCTTGCAGTGAGTAGATCAAACACAGATAGCTTCACACCCGTTCTATTTATTTTCTCAAACAATACCGCAATAGTTTCAGGTTTTTCTCCCAAAGGCACATCTAGTGTCAAGACATTATAATTAATTACATTATTGATGTAATCCCGTATTTTCCGTCCATCTTCATCACTAAAGTCTTCTTTGTAATTTTCATACCATATCTCAGTAAAATCATCTTTCAAAAAAGAGAATGGTATAAGCTTCTCCTCCTTGAGGGTTTGCATATCATAAGCACCATCATCATCCAAAAGAGCTTTATATTTCCTATAGTATATTGACCAACTAAATACAGCATCATCAATATTATCATTGAGAAGTTCGTCTATTTTAATAAAAAACCTATAAGGATGAGACACATTTTTCAATGTTGTTTCAGGACAATAGAGAGCATAAAAGTACGAACTTAGCCGTTGTTGCCCATCCAATATTAATAAGCTAGAATTTGCACGATAATCAGGGTTCACCAGTTTTGCACCCTCTATAGCAATAGTTTTAAACGGTGGATTACTTGGCTCCACATTGTGCACTAAAAATGTTCCTATGAACATATCTTCAAGCAGTGATTTCAACAACTCTTCCACATCTTGACGTGTCCAAACAAAGTTACGCTGAAAATCCGGAAGCATCACTTCGCCCTTATACGCCTTTTTTGTTAAGTCCAATAAACTTTTTGATCCTTGACTAAGTTGCATTTGCTAATCCCCTAAATCGTTTTTCCAAATTATCTTTAAGCTGTTTCATGTTTTTGAAAAAGATTACTGGATAATCTTTCCAATTAAATTCCAACTTGGTTCCTTCTTTTGCCAGATAGATTGGTATTTTTCCTATGCCATGTACATAACCAGCTTCATAGAACACATTAGGGCGAGAGTGCGTCAAGTCTACAATTACAAACTCTGCTTTTCTAATTGATTCAAGTATTCTATCAGTAATTCTTTCATTAGAGTGAACTTCATCAACCCTTTCTGCTTCTATGCCACATCGTGATGCAGCTTCTTTAATGGAGTCCAAGACATCCTCTCGCTCCGTGTTCTCTAAACTAATAGCCATTGCAATAAAAGCGTAGTTCTTTTTGATATCAACCTTTACCTGTGCCTGCATAGATTTCTCTTGTACATTTTCTTCGATACCTGGCAGAGTAATCAATACACCAATTGTTTGCTCTATCATGTCTACTACATTATCT
>DQTU01000190.1 GCA_015662615.1 Campylobacterales bacterium
AAAGTGCAAAAAACCCTAAGATTGTCAATGATAATCAATATATAAGAGAGTATGTTCAAGCATCCTTAGAGTTTTTATCCCCTAAAGAAGCTGCTATCATGATAGACTCTGTTAAAGGTAGATTGAGCAATAAAGACACCCTAGAATTAAAAATGATGATGGCACTCAAAGAGGAGAACTATCAAAAAGCTATTGATATTTATAAACAATACCCAGATACAAATCCCTATACTGAATTAGAACTAGCAAGATTAAAACATGATACTAAAAGTCAAAAGAAGCTGATGCAGCAACTCTCATTGGCAGCACCATATTTTCTAAAGATAGAGTTTGCAGAAGATGTGCATAATATGTCAAAAGCAATAGCTATCACAGAAGATGCAATAAAGGATAATCAACAAAACAAAGGTCTTAGAGATAAACTTGCAGGCTTGCAAAGAGATTTTTCCTCTAAAATTTCTTCAAATGTCAGCTATCAAAAAAGAGGTGACTTAAAAATATCTGCTATTGAGTTAGAAAACTTTTATTATATTGCATATGGCTATGGAGTCGTCTCAAGAATTGAACACTATCATTATAAAAACGAAAATAATAAGAGACTCACAATAAACAGTGAAAATGATACAAATATACAACTTGGGCTTAAAAAACATATCAAAGGTGGACAAGTAGAAGCACTAGTCCACTATAGAGATGCACTAAAAAGTGATGTAGGATTTACCGTAAAAGCAGAAAAATCTATCAACCAAAACTTAGCACTATCAGCCACAATAGAAAAAAATGTACCTCTTAGGGATGAGAGTGATATTTTAATGATAGGGGCTAAAAAAGATAGTATATCAGCGCATGCTTCTTATACACTAACTGAGTCACAACGCCTCTCTTTGATGATAGAACAAATGCACTTATATGCTCTTGATGAAGTCAAGTTAGGAAGTGGGATCCGTGCCAATCTCTCTTGGGACTATACTTTTGTCAAAGATCCGATGATTGGTATGCGTTTGATGTATCGACTAGGAGAGTATAAAGTAAATCATAAAAGCCCACTACTCAATACATTGCTAACAAATAAATCTCAAGATGAACGCTTACTACCAGCAGATTATCGTGATCTCGGTATTGGCTTTTTCTATGGTGAGCAGTACAAAGGCTATGGTTCAAAATGGAATCCTTATCTAGATGCATCCCTGTTTTATAACCAAAAAGAGAAGAAAGCCTTGAGTGATATCAGCGCTGGATTTACAGGCTCTTTTTCAAAAGTTGACCTCTATCAAGTAGGACTACTCTACCAAAATAGTATTAATGGGCAACACTACGAAAACTATGGTATTAATTTTAACTATAGTCATCTCCATCAATAATAGCTAGTAAATCTAGCTATTATTGATTTCCTCTACTTTTTCCTCCAAGAAGAGATACTCTTCCACCATCTCTTCTAGTTTTTCTTCACAATGCTTAAGCTCTTCACTTAATACAACAAGCCCTTTATCTTCATAACATGCAGGGTCATAAAGGCATTTATTTAATACCTCAATCTTCTCTTCCATCTTCTCTATATGGATAGGGAGTTTTTCATAGGCTTCTTTCTCTTTATAGGAGAGTTTAACTACACGCTTGGAGACACGACTCTCTTCTATTTTTTCATTGACTTCATTCCCTTTTGAAAAATTTTCAATCTCTTTTAACTCTTTTTCTATATCTAGATACTCACTATAGGAGAGGTAGCTCTCTTCAACAACACCTTCACCTTTAAAGATAAGTAGTTTTTTAGCGATTTTATCCAAGAAAAACCTATCATGAGAAACAAGGATAACAGCCCCTTGAAAAGTTTGTAGATAGGATTCTAAGATATTTATCGTATTGATATCTAAATCATTGGTCGGTTCATCCAAAATCAGACAATCATAGTTTTTGGAAAAAAGCAGAGCCAAAGCAACACGATTTTTCTCCCCACCAGACAAAAGCCCTACTTTTTTGTTTAAATCCTCTTTAGGAAAAAGAAAGTTTTTCAGATACCCAAAGACATGTATACTTGAACCCTTCACATCTACCCTATCCCCACCCAAAGGACAAAAAGTTTCAAGTAAATCTTTATCATCATCCAACATCTCTCGTTGTTGGTCAAAGTAGCCGACTTTAAACTCTCCCTTTTTTATTTTACCGCTATCCACCTCCATCTTTCCCAACAGCAGTTTTAACAGCGTCGATTTTCCAGCACCGTTTTTTCCTACAATAGCGATACAATCTTTTTGCAATATACGGATAGAAAAGTCTTTAATAAGGAGTTTATCACCCAGTGATTTTGAGATATTATCCACTTCAAAGAGCATCTTCTTTTTATTGGTACTCTCTTCTTGGTTAAAGTTTTTCTGTTCTCGTTCAAGTTCTACTTGCATGCGCTTGATAGCAGAAGGATTTTTCTTGGCTTCTTTACGCATCTGCATAACACGCTCTTTTCGCCCTTCATTTCTCTTTAGCCTTGCTCTCACCCCTCGATGTAACCACTCCTCTTCACCTTTTAGGACTTTTAAAAGTGTCTCATGGGTCTTTTGCAAGGATTTCATCAATGCTTCTTTCGCCACAATATAGTCAGAATAACCACCTTTAAAACTTCTCAGTTTACACTCATCTATCTCTATAGAACGCGTGGCGATATTGTCTAAAAAGTATCTATCATGAGAGATAAATAAAAGGGTAAACTTTTCACGAAGTAACATCTTCTCTAAAAACTCCACCATATACACATCCAGATGGTTGGTCGGTTCATCAAGTAGTAAGATGTCTGGCTTTTTAAGTAATAACCCAGCCAGTGCCACACGCCGTTGTTCTCCTCCAGATAGTAAGTTAACAGGACGATTTTCGTACTCTTTTAGATGAAACTCTTGAAGTACACGTTCTACTTTATCATCTAAAGACCATGCATTGTGTGTGTCTAAAAAAGTTCCTAATATGGCATAGCGCTTTAAAAGTGATTCATTTTCAAAATCTGTTTCAAGTTTGAGACTGATTTCATCGTGTTCATTTTTAGCTGATTTTAATTCTGTAAGTTGGTTTTCTACTGCCTCTTTAACTGTGATACCCATCTCAAACGCTGGCACTTGATCTAACATCTCTACTTTAATATTCTTTGGCACGATTCGTCGTCCCTCGTCATA
>DQTU01000012.1 GCA_015662615.1 Campylobacterales bacterium
CTGGTTGATGGTCAAGGAAACTTTGGTTCTGTAGATGGTGATAATGCGGCTGCTATGCGTTATACGGAAGCTAGGATGACAACTTTGGCTGAAGAGCTTTTAAAAGATTTAGATAAAGATACTGTTGATTTTATACCAAACTATGATGATAGTATGAGAGAACCAGATGTATTGCCAGCTCGTGTGCCAAACTTATTGTTAAATGGTTCAAGTGGTATTGCTGTTGGTATGGCAACAAATATTCCTCCCCATAACATGGATGAGCTTATCAGTGCGTTGCTTGATATGCTTGAGAATAAAGATATCAGTATTGATGAGTTGACAGAACATATCAAAGGACCTGATTTCCCAACGGGCGGTATTATCTTTGGAAAACAGGGTATTCGAGATGCCTATGCCACTGGACGTGGGCGTGTTAAGATAAGAGCTAAAATTCATATCGAAACTAAAAAATCAAAAGATGTTATTGTTATTGATGAATTACCCTATCAAGTAAATAAAGCAAAATTGATTGAAAGTACAGCAAATCTGGTAAGAGATAAACAGATAGAGGGAATTTCTGAGATTAGAGATGAGTCTGATCGTGAGGGGATGAGAGTTGTTATCGAGCTAAAACGAGATGCCATGAGTGAGATCGTTTTAAATAATCTTTACAAATCAACCTCTATGCAGATGACTTTTGGTGTAATCCTTCTTGCTATTTATAATAAAGAGCCAAAAGTATTTAATCTAAAAGAACTACTTGAGCTTTTCCTTTCACATAGAAAAACAGTAATTATTCGACGTACTATATTTGAGCTTGAAAAAGCAAAAGCAAGAGCGCATATCTTAGAGGGTCTTAAAATTGCACTTGATAATATCGATGAAGTTATCAAAGTAATTAGAGCTTCAAGAGATACGGCAGATGCCAAAGAGTCTTTAGTAGAAAAGTTTGGATTATCAGAGGTTCAAGCAGCTGCAATTTTGGATATGAAACTAAACCGACTTACTGGATTAGAGCGAGATAAAATTGAGGCAGAACTTGCTGAACTTATGCAGTTGATTGCAGAGTTAGCTGCTATCTTAAAAAGTGAAGAGCTTTTAAATGCGTTGATTAAAGAAGAGCTTATCGAAATAAAAGCAAAATTTAGCTCTCCTAGACGAACTGAAATTGTTGAAGATTATGATGAGATTGATATCGAAGATCTTATACCAAATGAGCCGATGGTTGTGACTATAACGCATCGTGGTTATATCAAAAGAGTTCCATTAAAACAGTACGAAAAACAGCATCGTGGTGGAAAAGGTAAAACTGCATTGACCACTTATGAAGATGATTTTATTGAAAATTTCTTTACTTCAAATACACATGATACCTTGATGTTTGTAACTAACTTTGGACAACTATACTGGCTTAAAGTTTATAGGATTCCTGAGGGAAGTAGAACAGCAAAAGGTAAAGCAGTAGTGAATTTGATAAAACTTCAACCAGATGAGAAGATACGATCAATCATCCCAACTACTGATTTTGATGAGTCTAAATCATTGGCATTTTTTACTAAAAATGGAATTGTAAAAAGAACAAATCTCAATGAATTTAAAAATATTAGATCAGTGGGTGTGAGAGCTATTACGCTAAATGAAACTGATGAGTTAGTTGATGCTATGATTGTTGAAGATAAACATAAATATCTTTTTGCTGTCACTAAAAAAGGTATGTGTATTCGTTTTGTTAAAGAGGATGCTAGAGAGATAGGAAGAACTGCTCGTGGTGTTGCAGCTATCAAGTTTAAACAAGAGGGCGATGAAGTTGTTGGTGCGATAGTGATAAGAGATGATCAGCAAGAGCTTCTAACCTTGAGTGAAAAAGGAATAGGTAAGCGAACAACAGCAGATGAGTATCGTGAGCAAAAAAGAGCGGGCAAAGGTGTGATTGCTATGAAGCTTACCGCTAAAACCAAAGATCTGGTAGGTGTAGTACTTGTAGATGAAGAGAAAGATCTTATGATACTTACTTCAAGTGGTAAAATGATTCGAGTTGACATGCAAAGTATCAGAAAAGCAGGACGAAATACAAGTGGTGTAATTGTTGTAAGAGTAGAGGGTGATGAAACGGTTGCCAGCATTGCTAGATGCCCAAAAGAGGATAAGCCTAAAGATGAAGAGGATGAAATTGTAGAAAATGGTGATTAAGCAAAAAGCTACTTTAAAGGTAGCTTCTGCTTTTTCCATTCGATGATGCCACCTTTTACATTGTAGCTTTTAAATCCTGCATTTGAGAGTATCCTTGAGGCGGTAACACTTCTGTTTCCACTTTGGCAGTAAACAAAAATCTTGGTACTTTTGTATTTTTCTAATTTATCAAGATTTCTCTCTAGTATTTGAACTGGAACTAAGATATGATTTTTTATTGCCCCGTCACTTTTTATCTCTTCTTTGGTTCTCACATCTAAAAGTGTGATGTTTGTGTCTGTAAGCATTTGGTTATATGCATTTAGTACGGTTATATCTTCGTAGTTTTTTAATATATACCCTTTTTGATATAAGATATAAACTCCCATGGCAAGTAATATTATCCAAAAGAGTATGTCGGTAAATTTTTTCATGTCAATCCTTAAGGCGTATTTATACAGAAAGAAATATTAACAATATATTAGATATTATAGTTATATAAACATATTAAGGTATAAAGTTGAAAATTGCAATTGTAGAAGACGATATCAGTATGAGAAAATCTCTTGAGATTGCTTTAACAGAGTATAAAGAGTTTGAAGTTACAACATTTAAAAATGCCACTGATGCTCTAAAAAAGCTTGATTCTAGTTATCAGTTGATTGTTACAGACATTAATATGCCTAAAATAGATGGTATTGAGTTTATCAAGCAAATTGATTTCAAAACAAATTTTATAATCATGACAGGAAATGCTACCTTAAATCGAGCAGTAGAGTCAATGCGATTAGGTGTTAAGGATTTTTTAACTAAACCTTTTGAAATTGAAACATTAGTTGAAGCGATTAAGAGAAGTGCAGAGATTGCCAAAGTAGAAGCTGAATATGAGCGTCGTTATGAGGGAAAAGATAGAAGAGTTGGTTTACCGGATACTAGGCTAGTGAAGAGTGAAAGGCGAAAGCCTAGAAGTGACAGAAGAAAACATTTTTATGGATACTCCCAAAAGCTAGAGAAAATTTTAAATCTTGTAGAAAAAGCTGCAAAGACAGATGCCTCAGTCATGCTTCTTGGGGAGAGTGGTGTTGGAAAAGAGTTATTTGCAAAAGAGGTGCATTATCTCTCTCCTCGATATGCACAGCCGTTTATTCCTATCAACATGGCTGCAATTCCTGATAACCTTCTAGAAAGTGAACTTTTTGGATATGAAAAGGGTGCTTTTACTGATGCAACTGCTATGAAAAAAGGTTTGTTTGAAACAGCACACAAAGGAACACTTTTTTTAGATGAGATTGGTGAGATGCCATTGGCTTTGCAAGCTAAACTTTTGAGGGTTTTGCAAGAGCATGAAATCTATCGCGTTGGTGGAACAAAGGCGATAAAAATAGATGTTCGTATTGTTTCAGCAACTAATGCAAATATTTTAGAACAGATAGAAAACAAAAAGTTTCGTGAAGATCTATACTATCGACTCAATACAATTCCTGTGAAAATTCCACCTCTTCGTGAGCGTAAAGAGGAGATTGAAGATATTGCTAAAGAGAGACTTTATAAAGTGTGTAGAAAGTATGATTTTGAGCATAAGAGCTTAAGTGATGATGCCTTAAAAGCACTATATGATTATGCTTGGCCAGGAAATATTAGAGAGTTATTTTCTGTAGTTGAGAGAGCCGCAATTTTAAGTGAATCAGATATTATTGAAGCACCGGATCTGTTCCTTGAGAGTAGAAAAAGTCAAAAAAGTATCAAAGATTTAGAAAAAGAGCTTATAATAGAGCTTTTAAAAGATTTTGACAATGATTTGGATAAAAGTGCAAAGGCACTGGGAGTAAGTCGTACAAATTTAAATAAAAAAATTGATAAATACAGTATAGAGGTTTAGAGTATGAGAAAGTTTAATGTAGCCGTTGTTGGTGCAACTGGGGCAGTGGGTGAAGAGTTTTATGAGTTATTTAAAGAGTATAATTTCCCGATAAATAAATTGGTTCCATTAGCGAGTGCAAGAAGTGTTGGAAAAACAATAGAATATCGTAATCGTGAAATTCCAGTCCAAGAGTTAACCCATGATATATTTGAAAAAGAGGAAATTGATATCGCATTTTTCTCAGCGGGTGGAAGTATCTCTGCGGAGTTTGCATCTTCTGCCGTAGAAGCTGGAGCGGTTGTGATTGACAATACTAGCCATTTTAGAATGGATGAAGATATCCCACTTGTGGTTCCTGAGGTAAATCCTGAAGATATAAAAGAGTGGAGAAACAAAGGAATTATTGCCAATCCTAACTGTTCTACTATCCAGATGGTTCAAGCTTTGAAAGCGGTGGATGATCTGTATGGTATCAAAAGAGTAAATGTTAGTACTTATCAAGCGACAAGTGGGGCTGGAAAAGCTGGAATGGAAGAGCTTGTAAAACAGATGCAAGACTTTTTTGCTTTTAAACTTAGTGAGAGTGAATGTAATGCTTTTGCTCACCAAATTGCACTAAATGTTATTCCTCATGTAGATGTTCCTCAGCCAAATGGTTTTACCAAAGAGGAGATGAAGATGATAAATGAGACTAGAAAAATTCTTCATAAAGATATCGAAGTGGCTGCAACATGTGTAAGAGTTCCAGTTTTGAGAAGTCATAGTGAGTCCATCACGGTAACATTTGAAGATGGTGTTGATGTTGATATTGAAAAAGTGCGAGAAGCATTTGAAAACTTTGAAAACTTAGTCGTGCAAGATGATATAGAAAACAATATTTATCCGATGCCAAAAAATGCAACTGATACAGATTTTACCTATGTTGGCAGGATAAGAAAAGATTTATTTAGAGATAATATCCTTCATTTTTGGAATGTGGCTGACCAAATTCGAGTTGGTGCGGCGACAAATTCGTTGAGAATAGCACAAAAGTGGATAGAGATGGTGGAAGATAATTAATGAAAGCAATAGAAAAGATTTTTGAGAGCATACTTTGGAATGGGAGACTTTTTGTACTTTTGGCGGTTATATTTAGTGTGATTGGATCTATCATACTATTTATAGTTGCAAGTGTAGATATTTATGTAGTTGCTGCTGAAACGATTACAGTGTATGTTACGCATGCCCATCCAGATAATTTTCATGAAATGGTTGTTAGTGGTATCATTGGAGCAGTTGATCTCTACCTGATGGCGGTTGTTATGCTTATTTTTAGTTTTGGTCTTTATGAACTTTTTATCTCAGAGATAGAGCTGGCAAAAAATAGTAGTGCATCAAAAGTTTTAGAGATTCACTCTTTGGATCAGTTAAAAGATAAACTTGCTAAAGTGATTGTAATGGTTTTAGTGGTAAGCTTTTTTCAAAGAGTATTACATACCGAGTATAATGGTGCGTTAGAAATGCTCTATTTTTCAGGCTCAATTTTAGCGTTATCAGTTGGGTTATATTTTTTACATAAAGGTGGGGAACATTAATGGGTAAGATATTTGTAGATGCATGTTTTGGAAAAGAGACTCCTTATACGCCAGTTTGGATGATGAGACAGGCGGGGCGTTATCTGCCTGAGTATATGGAAGTTAGAGCTGAAGCTGGAAATTTTTTAAACCTTTGCCATAACCCAAAACTTGCTTGCGAAGTTACCCTGCAACCTATTGATATCGTTGGAGTTGATGCAGCGATAATGTTTTCTGATATTTTGGTAGTTCCAAATGAGATGGGCATGGAACTAGACTTTATAAAAGGTGAAGGTCCGATATTTGCTAATCCTATCCGTGATGAGAAAGCACTAGATGCACTTATCGGTGGTGAAGAAGCTGCAAATAAACTGACTTATGTTTATGATACTTTGAAACTTATAAGAGCAGAGTTAGCGGATGATAAAGCACTCATAGGATTCACAGGAAGCCCGTGGACGCTCGCTACCTACATGATAGAGGGACAGGGTACAAAAACTTACAATATCGTTAAAAAAGAGATTTATTCAAACCCTGAGTTTATGCATAAACTTTTAGCAAAAGTGACTGAGGTTATTAAATTTTATTTAGAGAAACAGATAGAAGCTGGAGCGGATGTGGTTCAGATATTTGACTCATGGGCAGCAGCTCTTGAAGAGAGTAAATACTTTGAGTTTAGCTGGAGCTATATGAAAGAGATTGCAGCACATATCAAAGCAAAATATCCTCATATCCCAATCATCATGTTTCCAAAAGGAATTCCTGCGTATCTTGATAAGATAGATGGAGATTTTGATGTGTTTGGTGTGGATTGGGCAACTCCAATGGCATATGCAAAAGAGAAACTTGGAGATAAATATGTGCTTCAAGGCAACATGGAACCATGTCGTCTCTATTCACAAGAGGCAACAAAAGAGTGTGTTGAATCACTTGCTGAAACTATGAAAGACGGAAGACATATCTTCAATCTAGGTCATGGAATACTTCCTGATGTTTCAGTTGAAAATGCAAAATATTTTGTAAAACTTTGCCAAGAAGTTAGTAAACGATAAGTGAATTACACTTTTGGTCCGATAAACTCTAGACGCTTTGGTCTCTCTCTTGGGATTGACCTTAGCCCTGATGCAAAAAGTTGCAATTTTGATTGTCTTTATTGTGAGTTAGAAGCTGCAAAACCTATAGATAAAATTACAAATCCTCCTAAAGTCGAAGATATCATAAAAGATGTGAAAGCCGCACTTTTAAAAGAGCCAAATATCGAAGTTATCACCATCACTTCAAATGGCGAACCGACACTTTATGAAGATATCGATGCTTTGGTAGATGCACTAAATCTTATCAAAGGTGATAAAAAGCTTTTGATACTCTCCAATGCTTCTATGATTTCGGATGAAAACATCCAAGCTACTTTAAAAAAGATTGATATTGTAAAACTCTCTTTGGATTGTGCGACACAAAAATGTTTCCAAAAGATAGATAGACCGATAAAGGGTATTTTGGTTTCTGATATTATCGAAGGTATTAAAACTTTTTCACAAGATTTTAGACATGATTTGATTATCGAGATCTTAGTTGTAAAAGGTGTTAATGACAAAGACGAGGAGATGGATGTTTTAAATCTTGTGCTTCAAGATATCAATCCATGTCGTATAGATCTAGGAACGATAGATCGTCCACCGGCATTTGATGTGCAGCCAGTCTCTAGTGAAACTTTAAAAAATTTAAGTTCACATTTTCACGGACTTCCTATCTCTATCATTCATAAAGATCAACCTAAAACTAGAATCGATTTGAGTGAGGATGAGATACTTCATACGATAAAAAGACGACCACAGAGCCAATCAGATATTGATTATCTTTTTAGTGAGATATCAAAGCAAAATTTAGAAAAATTGCTTGATCAAAAAAAAGTTGTTAAACAGAAAATTGCAGGAGTTGTTTTTTACTCAGACACAAGTCGGATATTGTCTAAGTAATCATCTCCACCTTGAAAGTAAAAGGCAGTGACTTCAATGATCTCATTTCCGGGATCAAGCCTATTAAGATAATCAACAAGATTAAATTGCAGATGTTTCCAAACATTTTCAATATCAACATAATCCATACTTAGTGGGAAAACAAGCTCTTTAACAGTGCCGTCTATAATCCACTGTGCATTTGCTTCTATATTTTCTTTATCATAAAAAGTGTTAAAAGAAATATGCCTTTCTCCATCTTTGGTATTAAGTTTTACACCTACTGTAAAGCAGTATTGTAATTCTGTTTCTTCTACTGCTTTTCTCATTTTATCAAACTCTAAAATAAATTGATAGTTATTGTGAATTGGGAGTTCATAATGTGCACCATTGATTGGAAAATCATTATCATCTTTGATAAAACTTCCATCTTCATTTCGAAGCCAATTTTCTTCTACGAAGATAGACCGGCTACTGCCATTTGCACCTATTTCTACATTTTGGATTGGGTATCCCTCCCAGACTTCCCATTTGGATGTTGAACCATCTTCCGCATCTTCATAAACCGTAGCATCTATAAAAGTATTTGAACCACATGATATAAAAGTAAATAATACAAAGAGAGTCAGACTTATAAAGTTAATAAAAATTTTCAATATTGCTCCAAATGTAAATAATAATTTTCTAAATTATACCATAAATAATATTATTTATATACATATCAGTTGACTCTTTGTATAATCAGATATTTAGAATAAGGGGAAGTTTGTGGAGTATTATAGTTGGATTTTAGCGTTTCATGTGATGAGTTTTGCATCATGGATGGCAGTGTTGTTTTATCTGCCAAGGCTTTTTATTTATCATGTTGAACATAAAAGTAATGGTTCGGCTTTTACAGATGTTATCGAGATACAAGAGCGAAAACTTTATAGTTTTATCGGAGTACCTGCTTTTTGGGCGACATTGATTAGTGGGTTAGCTATGATATTTCTTAATCTTGGACTTTTTGAGAGTGGTTTTTGGTTACATGTTAAGTTAGTAACACTTGTTTTTCTTATCGCTTATCACTATAGTCTGAATGCAATTAGAAAAAAATTACAAGATGAAACTTGTACAAAAACGGGGAAACAGTTACGATTTTACAACGAAGTTCCTACCATTTTAATGATAATTATCGTGATTATGGTGGTAATTAAACCAATTTAGCATTTATCTACACTATTTGTACATTTTTTTATGTTAGCATTACTTCATAAGTTTAATACAAGGGGTATATCATGAAAAAAGTAATTTTGCTTTTAGTTTTGTTTTTATCTTTTTCATTCGCTGATTCGGCGCTACTTTTGAAAAAAGGTTGGCAACTTATTGGTTCAACTTCCAAGATAGAAAACATGAGTATATTTGAGGCTCAAAATGTCGAACAAGTTTGGCAATTTGATGCAAACACACAGAAGTGGAGTGGTTATTCTCCAGATAGTGCAATTCAAAAAAAGATGCGTGATAAG
>DQTU01000350.1 GCA_015662615.1 Campylobacterales bacterium
TCTTCTCTTAGAACCACCAAGAACTTTAATACACATAATCTCTTTTGCACCGCTGTTATCAGCAACTGCGAGTCTTGTAAAACCTTGAATCATTACTCAACTCCTTTTAAAAGAACTTGAGTGAGAGTAAAAGATTTGTTTTTAGACAATGGTCTGCACTTAATTGCTTTTACTGTATCACCAACATTTACTTCATTGTTTTCATCATGAATCATATACTTGTGAAATCTTTTTACAATCTTGTGGTATCTAGGATGCATAACGCGTCTTTCAACTACAACTGTGATAGTTTTTTCACCAGTTTTTTTAACTACTTTACCTATTATCTCTTTTAAAGCCATTTTAAGCCTTTCTAGCAGAAGTTGAAGTTATAGCTGTTTGAATTCTTGCTATATCTTTTTTTACTTCTTTTATTTCATTTGGATTGTTTAACTGCATAGTTCTAAGCTTACCTCTAAGCTTAAATAGCAATAACTTCTTCTCTTTTAACAACTCGCTCAATGCTTTTGCATCTTTGTCGTTTAAATCAGTATATTTCATTTTCATTCTCTCGAGTTATAATTTTTGTTTTGAATGGCAATTTATGTTTTGCAAGCGTTAAAGCTTCACGCGCTAACTCTTCAGGAACTCCAGCCATCTCAAATATGATACGACCAGGTTTAATATTCATAACCCATCTATCAACTGCACCTTTACCTTTACCCATTCTAGTTTCCAATGGTTTAGCAGTTAAAGGTTTATCTGGAAATACTCTAATCCAAGATTTTGCTTCTCTTTTTACATGTCTAGTCATTGCGATACGAGCCGCTTCGATTTGACGAGAACCGATTCTTCCAGCTTCAGTAGCTTTAAGTGCAACTTCACCAAAAGCAATAGAGTTTCCTCTGAAAGATTTTCCTCTATTTCTACCTTTCATCTGCTTTCTGTATTTTGTTCTTTTAGGCATTAACATCGTTATTCACCTCTTCTTTTGTTTCTAGGTTTGCTTGGCTCTTTTTTCTCAACTGGAACACCTTTAGCAAGCACTTCACCTTTGAAAATCCATACTTTTACACCTATGATTCCATAAGTAGTATGTGCTTCTGCAAAACCATAATCGATTTTAGCACGAAGTGTATGAAGTGGAACACGACCTTCTAAATACCACTCAGTTCTTGCCATCTCAGCACCACCAAGACGACCAGCTACTGATATTTTGATACCTTTAGCGCCACTTTTCATAGCACCTTGGATAACTTTTTTCATCGCTCGTCTGAATGCAACTCTACGCTCTAACTGTGTAGCAACATTTTCAGCTGCAAGTTGCGCAGAAGCTTGAGGTTTTCTCTCTTCTTTGATGTTTACATTTACTTCTTTACCAACAAGCTTGTTAAGTTTTACTCTAAGCTTTTCAATATCCGCACCTTTTTTACCGATGATGATACCAGGACGTGCTGATACCACAGTAACTCTAAGCTTCTTTGCAGTTCTCTCGATGATGATTTGACTCACACCTGCATAGTAAAGCTCTTTTTTTACAAATGTTCTGATTTTATGATCTTCACCAATATTTGTAACTGTAGACTCTTTAGATGGATACCATCTTGAATCCCAATTTCTATTAAGACCCAGTCTCAGACCAATAGGATTACATTTTTGACCCATCTTTAAGACTCCTTCTTGTTGTTATTTAATATCTCTTTAGCTTCTGCTTGCCATGTATCTTCGATCTTGCCCTTAAGACCAATTTTTGCATCTAATTCAGCAATTTCTTCTTTTGTCATGTCTGCAACTTGCTCAATTGAAGTAATATTTTCAGCATTAAGCTTTTTAACCATTGCCGGCCCTACACCTGAAAGTTGTAATAAGTCATCGTTAGCTTTTGCTTTAGGAACACTTTCTGGTGCTTCTTCTTTAGCTTTAACTTTCTTTTCTGCTTTCTTGGTCTCAGTTTTCTTCTCAACTTTTTTAGCTTCTTTTGGAGCCTCTTTAGTTTCAGAAGATGTTCCTACTTCAATCATGATGTGTGCAGTTGGTTTCAAAATTCTAGAAGCTGAACCTCTAGCTCTTGGCTTAAATCTCTTTAAAACTGGACCTTTATCGCTCCGTGCTGAAAGGATTGTTACCTCTTCCGGCTCATAATCACCATTTGCACAAGCTGATGCAATTACTTTTGCGATAATTCCTGCAGCTTTGTTTGGCATAAATTCAAGACTTGCAAGTGCTAATTCAGCATTCATCCCTTGAATTTGTTTAGTGATAAGTCTAGCTTTTATAGGTGATAGTCTGATAAATTTTAGTGTTGCTTTGCTCATATCCTACCCTTAACCTATTTTCTTTTGAACTGAGCCCTTATGACCCTTAAACGTTCTAGTTGGTGCAAATTCACCTAATTTATATCCGATGTGATTTTCAGTGATATATACAGGGATAAAGTTTCTACCGTTATGTACTGAGAAAGTAAAACCAATCATATCAGGAAGAATTGTACTTCTTCTTGACCATGTTTTAATGGGTTTTTTATCTCCAGCTTCTTTAGCTTTGGTAACTTTTTTAAGTAAGTGACCATCAATAAATGGACCTTTTTTAAGACTTCTTGCCATCTATCTTCCTTTCTTTCTAGAGATAATAAGTTTATCACTAGCTTTTTTTCTTCTAGTTTTGTAACCTTTAGTCGGCATACCCCAAGGACTAACTGGATGACGAGATCCGTTTGTCTTACCTTCACCACCACCATGTGGATGATCAATTGGATTCATAGCTGAACCACGAGTTTGAGGTCGTTTACCCATATGTCTGATACGACCAGCTTTACCGATAACAACATTTGACCAATCTTCACTACCAACAGTACCGATTGTAGCCATGCACTCTGATAAAATTTGTCTCATTTCACCACTTGGTAATCTTAAAACAACATATTTATCTTCTTTACCCATAAGTTGAGCATATCCACCAGCTGAACGTGCTATCTGAGCACCTTTACCAGGTTTCATCTCGATGTTATGAATAATTGTTCCAATAGGGATATTTTTCATCTTCATTGCATTACCAGGTTTGATATCAAGACCACGTTCTGCTGCTTGAATCTTATCTCCTACTTTGATACCTGAAGGTTGAATGATATACATCTTCTCTCCATCTGCATAAGTAACTAGAGCAATTCTACAGTTTCTGTATGGGTCATATTCTATAGTAGATATAGTTCCCTCGATGTCAAATTTTCTTCTTTTAAAATCGATAATTCTATAAGATTTTTTAGCACCTGCTTGTCTGTGACGAGAAGTGATTCTACCGTTACTATTTCTACCTGCACTTCTTGGAAGCTTTTTAAGAAGACCAGGAACTGTAGGTTTACTTGTGATATCACTAGAATCTAATCCAGTCATATACCTTCTACTAGGTGTATAAGGTTTGTATGATTTAATTGCCATCTATATCTCCAAACTTTCTATTTTTGCACCTTCAGGAAGTGTGACATAAAACTTTTTGAAGTTATCTCTTTTTCCTTTGATACCTTTAAAACTTTTAACTTTACCTTGCATTCTTAAAGAATTCACTTTAAGTGGGATAAAACCAAAGTACTCTCTTAAAACCTCTTTTAAACCATTCTTTGTCATTCTAGGGCTTGTTTGGATAACAATAATACCATCTTCTTGAAGACCTAATGTTTTCTCTGTATAAAGAATTGATTTAATATCTGTAATATCTGCCATCTTAGTCCTCTTTTACTAGTGCTTCTAAAACACTTTTTTCTATCACAATTGCTTCAAACGCAGCTGCTGTATAACCGTTTAATTCGTTAGACTCAACAAGGTATGCATTTTCAAGATTTCTAAATGCATAAAAACTCTTCTCATCTATTAAATCTTTAACTACCAATACATCTCTTACATTTAAAGAACTTACAAATGCTGCTGCATCTTTTGTTTTACCTGACTCTATAGCGATACTATCTACTACTAATAGTTTACCAGCATCTGCTTTTTCGTTAAGTGCAAAATTAAGTGCAAGTTTTTTCTGTTTTTTGTTAACTTTTTGGAAATAATTTCTATTATTTTTAGGACCATGAGCAACTCCACCGCCAACCCAAATAGGACTTCTAGTAGAACCAGCACGAGCTCGTCCTCCACCTTTTTGTGCGAATGGTTTTCGTCCACCACCTCTAACATCAGAACGCGTCTTTGTTACAGCTGTGTTTGCACGAAGTGCCGCTTGGTAAGATTTTACATATAGATACAAGTTATGTGAATTAATATCACTAAAACTCTCTGGCAATGCAATCTCACCTGTTTGTTTAAATTTGCTATCTAGCATTAATGCTTTACTCATTTAACTATCCTTATCTTTCCTAAAGCGCCATTTGCACCAGGTATTGCACCCTTAAGTGCTAAAACACCAGTATCTGCATCAAATGAAACAATCTCATTTTTAACTGTTACTTGTGCATTTCCATAATGTCCAGGCATTTTTTTACCTCTTTGGACTCGTCCAGGCCATTCAGCATTACCGATTGAACCAACTCGTCTGTGAAATCTAGAACCATGTGCTCCAGGTCCACCTTTAAATCCGTGTCTTTTAATCGCTCCAGCAAAACCTCTACCTTTAGTAGTAAAAGTACTTTTTACGATATTTGAATCACTCAAAGGTGCAACATCTAAATCACCAGCTTCAGCATTTGCCACAGTTATTGTGATAAATCTGTTAAACTCTTCAGATAAGTTGTATTTCTTTTGTTGTCCAGTAATTGTTTTGTTATTTTTCTTTCCACTTGAGTAAGCAACGATCGCAGTTTTATTCTCGTCAACTTCACAAACTTTAGCATCTAAAACTTTTACAAGTGTAACAGGTACACTAGGAACTGTAATTGTTCTTGTCATTCCGATTTTTTCTACTATATATTCCATCATCTACTCCCTATTTACCCATAGCTCTTACTTCGACATTAACTTCAGGAGCAAGGTCAAGCTTCATAAGTGAATCAACTGTATCAGTTGTAGCAGATACGATATCTATCAATCGTGAATGCATTCTCATTTCGAATTGTTCTCTTGAATCTTTGTTAACATGAGGAGATCTAAGTACTGTGTACTTTTTAATCTTTGTAGGTAGAGGGATTGGTCCTCTAATCTCAGCGCCAGTTCGCTTCACTGAATCGACAATAGCCGCAACAGATCTATCTAAAACTCTATGGTCATAAGCCTTAAGCTTAAGTCTAATTTTTTCCATTATTTTCCTTAAAAGAACTCGTCACACATCAATAAAATCAACACATGACATAAATTTGAACGTGGAGTATACTAAAAACAAACTATGATGTCAACTGTTTTAGGGCTTTTATGAAGAATTTACTCTAATTTATTTCCTTTTAGCAAGGAAACAATAGTACTTTAAAGTGAAAGATATTAAACTATTTTAAGCCAGTTATTTAAGCTTATATTTAAGGATGAGGAATTCTAACCTTAGAATTTAATAAATATGCGATGACTGCAACCATGACTAGTATCAGATATAGATTAGTTATTACCCCGTAAGAGTAAACTAGATAAAGCACCCAAAGCAGTATCGCCCCAAGAGGTGTCGGCACTCCTACAAAGTGTTTAGCGACCTTGCCCTCTTCGCTTTGGATATTAAACTCGATAAGTCTTCGTAAACCGCTTATGATGTAGTATATAAAAACAGCACCAGCTATCGCTGTCTCAAAACCATTCCCTTTTTCCATCGCATAAAAGAGTAAAAACGACGGCATGATGACAAATGAGATAAAATCTGCGAAAGAATCTATCTGTATACCAAACTCACATGAAAGATTATACTTTCGTGCTATTTTTCCATCTATAATGTCAAATGCTCCTGCTATCCATGCTAAAACAATTGCTATGAAAAAATTACCTTGTTGGATAAAGTACATGGCTATAAGACCAGCTGAGATGTTTGCAAATGTTACGAGGTTAGCTAAGTTGAAATGTGAATTTTTGTTGTATAAAAACATGAGACTTTTGACCTTTAGCTTTGGTATAATTTATAATTATACCAAATTTTTAACAATTTAAACTTTATCTAAATTGATTATCAATCCATTGGGCACACCCCAATAACCAGACTTTTAAATGCTCATCTACAGCACTCTTAAATGTGTCACAATAAATAGGAATACCATTTCTTATACAAGCTTTTCTATTACTAAAATAGACATTTTTTCCTAAAACTGGCCATCTTTTAAAATTACGCTTTGATGCTTCTGTGAGCTTCTCTTTTGTTAAGTTGATAAACTTTATAAGGTTAGCATCTGACCAAATAGTATTTCTTAAGGGCACCTCTAAAAACCCCTGATACTCATAAAGTATCTATTGCTACATAATTGGTTCAATTTCCACCATACTTGGACTGTCAAAAATTAGATCAGGCGTAGGTACACCTGTAACTACCCTATCATCAGGGCATGAAGTCTGACGCGGTTCATTATCAACAAATGTGTAGCCATATTCACTCAATAACTCTGAAAAATAGATATCTGCTATAGAGAATGGATTGTACTGTGCCGGCAGCTTTGCCTTTTGTCCTATCGGATCATAAAGATAATATGACTCCAAAGTTTCTGCATCTATACGTATTTCATCAAGACAAACCTCAGCCACCTCTTCAAAAAGAGATACAAAATAGGCTGTACAATCCGCACCATTTTGACGACCATCATCAACAAGAGGTATCACTTTAGTAAAAGCAGTATCCAGTCCGATACAAAATGGTAATTGCGTAGGGTAAGCTGATATAAGATCTTCTTTTATAGTAGAAATCAATCTATTTTCATTTTTCATCAATTTCTCTTTTAGCTCAGGCTGCAACCGCTTTGCCCACATGTAATCGTAAGTTTCTATACCATGTACATACTCATCTTTTGGACACATTTTATCTCCAAAATCACTGCCTAAACAATAGACAAAAAGTCGCCCTCCTGCTCTTATGCCCTCTATTCCAACACTAAAATTCTGGCTCTCATCACCATTCATCTCAGCTGCATACGCAAACCCTTGTGAATCTTTACCAAGATAAGTAAGAAATGAAGCGCTCGAATTAAAATCATGTCCAACAAAGATCAAATCAAATCGTTTCAACGGCTGATAAACTGGAACTGCTCTGCTTATAAGCCGGAAAATAATAGGTCTCACTTACAAGACGATCAATTGAATATGATTTAACGATATCATCTTGTGAGACACATGAAGAATTATTATCTGTAGCAATAATCTTGCCATCTTGCATTCTCAAAATCATATCAGCAAAGCTTCCTACTTGCGGATCATGAGTAGCTATCAACATTGTACTTTGTCTCTCCTGCACAAATAGACGCAATTTTTTCAAGATCATGTCAGATGTTTTAGTATCAACATTACCTGTCGGTTCATCTGCTAAAATTAATTTAGGATCATTAGCCAATGCTCTGGCAATTGCGGCTCTTTGTCTCTCTCCACCTTATATCTTTGTTGACATCGCATCTATTTTGGATTTCAATCCCATATCTGCTAGCAACACTTTAGCTTTTTTATGTCTCTCTTTTGAATCTATTTTTTTACTAAAAAGCGGTGGATAAAAACTAATATTTGCAAAAGCAGCTTTTATATATATCAGCATTCCAAGTGAAATTAAAAATCCCAACAGACCACCAATAAGCGCTAAAAAAATAGACTCAACGATAAAGATATAAACAATCATACCTCTAGGCCATCCTATTGCATTTAAAATACCTATCTCTTTGGTACGCTCATTGACTGACATCAAAAAAGTATTGATCAAAATTGCTGAAGCAATGATCAGGGTAACCACAGCGATGATATCTGAAAGATAAAACATATTTTTAACAGCGCCAAGTGTACTGGAAAAATCACTACTTTTGATAGCCAAAAGTGAATCATATTGTTCATTGATCTTTACGATCAACTCTTTTGTTTTTCTAGGATCTTTAAGCGATAAAAAAGCATGTTAGTTTTTCCGGGCTTACCCAACACTTTTCTGGCATTCTCAAGATCACAAATAATACTGCTATTGAAAAAGCTAGTCCATGAATGGTAAGTTCCAACAATTTTAAAAGGTGCCTCTTCAGAAAAAGACACGCTGTTACCAATTTGGAGCTTTTTAGTTTTCATAAGCCTTTGAGCGATAAGAATCTCTCGCTTACCACTCTCATATAAACGACCCTCATCAAGAGTGAGACCAAGTTTGCCGGCAATTTGTAAAAAATTACTTATTCCAAATAGATAAGCAAGACAGTATCACCCATAGGAATTGCTGATGTAGAGATACTTACCACACTAATATCTGGATCATAATAAGTTGCATTTTTGATTTGTACAGTTCCCGTATTCAAATCACCACTTTGCTCAATATTACATTTGTTACTCTATAAGTACCATCTTCTGAAGATACAACTTTAATTTCTTTAGCAGTAAAGGAGCTTGGAGTACCGACAGTATATTTTAAAGTATCTAGATAGACTGTTTCCGTTGTAGTTTCACCAGCCGCTACAGTAGTCATAGAGATACCGCTACCACCTGTTGATATCGTAACTGATTTTATGACTAGACCATCAGGACTTGGATCACCATCATCATGTGTTCCAGCCGTAGTCATTGTACCACCACATGGAACCATTAACTGTCTCATTAACAGCCTCACGCATCTTCTTTGTTGTACTATCTGATTTTACCACAATATCATACACCGCTCGATAAGCTGTCAAATCTCGAACATCCAGTGTCGCTGCTAAGGCTTCTCCAATATAAACACAACCTGGGATAAGCTCCGCCACATTTCTACCTAATTTGTCAATACTCTGAGTATCAAGCGTTGCTCCACCAGAATCACCACTTGAACCTCCACCACATCCGACAACTAAACCAACACTAATAAGCGCAATCGCAAGTCCACTTGCTAATGTTATATTTTTCATATCGTTCTCCTTGAACTAAGATGTTGAATATAAAATATTCCTAATGTAATTATCCTCCTTTTTTTACTTAAGTAACCCTTATGGATTAAATATCTCTAATCTAAAAAGTCTTTTACCAACTCTTTCGGAAAATAATTCCCACATAAGTATTGTGCAACACAAAAGTTGCATGATAATTTCATTTTAATTTATTAATTGAAATAATTGTATTCGTGAAACTCATAAAATATTTGCTATACTTATAAAACAATCGGGGATATAATCTTATGAAAACTATTATAATTGCACTACTACTAACTATTAATATACTTTACGCAAACCAAAACACTTGCCTTGAGTGTCACACAGGCATAGCCGACATCAGAGATAGAAACTCTGAAATGATGAAAGAGATTCTCAAAGTTGCAGAAAAAGCAGGGGCAAAAGGTAATGATTGTATCGTTTGCCACGGTGGTAATCCAAAAGAGAAAGATAAAGATAAATCCCACAGCGGAACTTTAGGGTATTTTAAAAGCCATAAGGGCCCGAAAGATTTTTATCCTTATCCTGCAAGTGCATGGATAAATGAAAACACTTGTGGGATGTGTCATCAAGAGCAGGTTTCTGCACAGTTCAACAATCTCATGGCAACTGAACAAGGTAAAATTCACGGAGCACTTTGGGGCTTTGGTGCAAAAGAGGGATATGAACATACTTACACAAACTTTGGTGGAAAATCTCCAGATGCACATAAACGACTAGGAACTGAAACTTATAAAAAATACATGGAGCAATTAGCAGAGCTTGAACCTCAAGGTTTTCTAAAAGAGACAAAAGAACTTCCTGCGGCTCCAACTGCTGATGAAGTGGAAAAAGACCCCTCTCTTTCTGTTTTTACTTATCTTCGTCAAGAGTGTTTGAGATGTCACACAAGCGGAAAAGGTCGTAAAAAAAGAGGAGATTATAGAGGACTTGGTTGTGCATCTTGTCACATACCTTACTCAAATGCTGGGCTTTATGAGGGGAATGATAAAAGTATCGATAAAAAAGCTGATGGGCATATGCTTGTCCACTCTATCCAATCTTCACGAAAAGTCAAAGTTAATGTTCACGATATTAATTACTCAGGTATTCCCGTTGAAACTTGCACTACATGTCATAACCGTGGAAAGCGTATTGGAGTCTCATATCAAGGTCTGATGGAGACCGAATACAAAGCAACTTTTGATAAAGATGGAAACGGACAGCCAAAGCTTCACACCAAACGATACTTACATCTAACAGAAGATATCCACTACTCAAAAGGGATGCTTTGTCAAGATTGCCACACCTCAAATGATATGCATGGAGATGGGTTTTTTAGAGGGGCAAATCTTGGGGCTGTTGAGATTGAGTGTCAGGATTGTCATGGTACGACTGATAAATACCCTTGGGAGTTGCCACTTGGATATAGTGATGAGTTTGATACAAAACCAAAAACAGGAAAAGCTAGAGGAACAACAAAAACTTTGGCTGAGTATCTAAAACAAGGTTCTATTCCAAAAGATAAAGGAGATGGTTTTTTACTTTCAGCTCGTGGAAATCCTTTGACAAAAGCGGTTAAAAAAGGTAACTTAGTTGTTATGCATCTAGCATCTGGAAAAGATATAACACTTACTCCACTGAAAAAACTAAAAGAGGATAAGAAAATCTCCAAAGAGGGATTGGTCGCTATGGATCAGATAAAAGCCCATACTGATAAGTTAGAGTGTTACACTTGCCATGCGACTTGGGCTCCTCAATGTTATGGTTGCCATGTAAAGATTGATTATTCCAATGGAAATCAAAATCCTGATTATCTTGCAGCTTCAAAAGCGCATCACAATGGAAAAACTGGAGAGATAGATAATCTCAAAGATTTTCTTGTTGATGGAAAAGTTACAGAGACTCGATCTTATCTTAGATGGGAAAACCCAGCACTTAGTAGAAATGGAGAGGGAAGAGTTTCACCTATAATTCCTGGTTGTCAAGTTACCCTTACTGTAATTGGAAAAAATGGAAATGCACTTCTTCAAAACAAAATCTGGAAAATCCCAAATGTCGAAGGTGCAGGAAAAGAGGGTATAAACTCTATTACCATGTCACCTGTGCAACCGCACACCGTAACTAAAAAATCACGACCTTGTGAGAGTTGCCACACAAGTGCAAAAGCTATGGGTTATGGGATAAATGGTGGAAAGTATTTTGCAGACCAAACCAAAACAACTATCACTGACCTTATGACTGCTAACCAAAGGGTTCTACCTCACCAAGTAGATGAACAAATCCCTACAATTCCAAATTTAAAACATGACTACTCTGTGATGATAGATGAAAATGGAACACA
>DQTU01000301.1 GCA_015662615.1 Campylobacterales bacterium
ACCACACCTTTTACGCCCAAGGCATACGCACTTCGGATAATCGCACCGATATTTCCTACATCTGTAAGACCTACCAAGACTAGTAAAAAGTCCTCTTTTTTCAAGTCTGTGATTTCAGCATACTCGATATACTTTATCTTTAAAAGAAAACCTTGATGGTTTCCTCCACGCGCTAAGCTTTGCGCTTTCATCGTGTCTAGTTTAATAATCTTTTTACCGAGACCGTTTACCTTAGAAAAAAGTTTTTTATCCACTTCTTTAGCTAAATAAATCTCTTCGATTAAATCAGGATGCTTTTCTGCTATATAAAAAAATATTTGTTTGCCATATACTATCATAGATCATATAATACTAAAAAAAAATTAACCTAGTGTTAAAGTAACTCGTTATAACACTCTTTTGGGGATTTTCCGGTTATTTTTGCGATGAGCTTTGAAGCTTGTTTTTTAGGAATATCTAAGGCAATGATATCATCAACAGTGATAACACCAAACTCTTTTTTTAAAGCATTTAAAACAACTACCCATTCACCTTTTATATTTTGATTTTCAAGTTGATTTTTCACCTCTAATGAAGTGCCTTTAAAGTGTCTTTCATACATCTTTGTAGCTTCTTTGATGAGAAATATATCACGCGTTGGTGCTTTTAAGGAAAGTTCATTGACTAGTTTTTCAATTCGATGGGGAGATTCATATAAAATCGTTACATAGCCAGAGTTTAATGCTTTTGTTAAAGCATTTGTTCTATCATTTCCTTTATGTGGTAAAAATCCAAAAAAGAGGAACTGTGTTTCACAAAAACCACTAGATGCGTAGGCCAAAAGTGCAGCATTTGCACCAGGTAATACCTCGTACTTTATACCATTTTCATGACAAAAATTGACTAGAACACAACCAGGGTCAGAGACTGCTGGCATCCCTGCATCTGAGAGGTATACAACATCTTGTTCAAAAATTGAAACATCCGTTTTAGCTAAAACAGCTTTTTCATTGTGTGAATGTAAAGAGATAAAATCTTTGTCTAGAAAATCAGCTTCGTAACGTTCTTTTAAAAGGGAGATAAGTCGTTTTGTGACACGTGTGTCTTCACAAAAGACGATTGTGGAGTTTGCGAGGAGCGTGATGCTCCTACGCGAAATGTCTTCAAGATTTCCAATCGGTGTTGGAATAAAGTGAAGCAAAGTGTAAAATCTATTTTAAGTTATATTTAGCTTTAAACTTCTCAACTCTACCTGCAGCATCAACTATTTTTTCACTTCCTGTGAAAAATGGATGACATTCACTACAAATATCGATTCTCATCTCTTCTTTGTTTGACTTGCTCTCAAAAGTATTTCCACATGCACAAGAAACTTGGCAAGTTACGTAATCTGGGTGTATATCTTTTTTCATCGTTTTTCCTTAAGATGCTTGCATATCATAACAAGCTATGGGTTTTATTTGTGCGCAATTATACTGAAAGAAGTTTATTTTAAACTTAAAACAAACTCTTCTTTTACTTTAACATTATATTATCGAAATCCCCACCCGTTGTTATTAGATAATCAACTGACAACAAAATATTGTCAGGTTCAAATTGTTGGATAGCCTCTTCTATATTTAAATCATATGTTCGCCATTCTCTTTCAACTTCACCATTCATAGGTCCCATTTCAATACCCGGTTCAGGAAATGTTATAAATGCAACATCATTACCATAGTTTCTTATATTTGCAGCGATATTGCTATGATTGTAAAAATGCGTCCATATCACTCTTCTTACACCTTTTGTTGTTGTAACCCTAGCACCAAAAGCATAGTGACCACCACGAGCTTTATACCTTGTATTCAATGATAATATCTTTTGTGTATCATTATCTATAGTCAAATGATACTCTGATAGATTTCTCCAATAACCATCATCCGTTTTTCCCAAGTAGCATGAAATCCTATACATCCCAAACTTCCTTCAAACCCAGGTAGATACCTTCCTATAGATCTTTGACCAGCGGTAGTAACCCAATCTGCCAGTCCATCTTCAGCATCTTCATAAAGAGTAGGAGGCAAGATAGCAGGTATAACTGAAAATGAACCTGTCGCTTCTAAAGCAAAAGAGTTATTGAAAAATGCTCTAACTTCGTAGTTTCCTACAGGAAGAGCATCCAATACTATGTTGCCATTTATAGCACCATTTGTATATCTCCATGAGAGAACATTGCCCCAGTCATTGTTTGAATCCACTGGATAGATACCGACCCAGTCATTATTGTTACCTGCCATATTGGATAGGGTTACCTCTATCGCTTCTCCTTCTGTAAATTGCTCTTTTGAAGTTTGTATTGCTGTATTTGCAACTGCGCCACCACCAACTGAGAAAGTACCTGTCGCTTCTAGCGTAAAAGAGTTATTGAAAAATGCTCTTGCTTCATACTCTCCTTCTGGAATGCCATTGAGTGATAGATTTCCATTTACAACACCATTTGTAAACTTCCATGAGAGAACATTACCCCAGTCATTATTTGAACCCGCAGGATAGATACCAACCCAGTCATTATTGTTACCTGCCATATTGGCTAGTGTTACGATGATTGTTTCTGCTGCATTATAGTTCTCTTTTGAAGTTGTTATTGTAGCATTGGCTACTGCTCCTTCTACTACTGAAAAACTATCGCTAGCTTCTACCGTAAAAGAGTTATTAAAAAATGCTCTTACTTCATAGTTTCCTGTTGCAATACTGGCAATACCTATATCTCCATTGACTATGTCACCTGTCCATTTCCAAGCTACCACATTGGCCCAGTCATTATTTGAACCTACTGGATATATCCCTATCCAATCATTATTTCCTACCATATCTGCTACTGTAAATGTCATGGTTTGACCTCTATTGTAGTTGTCCTGTTGTGATGTTATCGTTGCCGCTTGTACGACAGCTGTCAAAAGTAGTAAACTTAGAATATATCTAAACATTTTATTCTCCCTAGGTATTATTAAATTTAATTTAAACTAATTTTATAGTTATATAACATAATATTAAGTTAAATTTTATATTTTATGTATCATACATGATTTTATTTATTGGTCTTGGGAAAATTTTACACAATTAACGTAGAAAAGGTAGGATTATGAATACTAGAATTTAATTAATGAATAAAAAAACAGCAGACTTATTAAAAAGTCCACTGCCATATAGGGGAGGGGAACCATAATTATAACGAAATTATATTATTAAATCAAGTATTTTGACGCAAAAGTAACCGCTGCTGTCTCACTTTTAAGTATAAAATCCGTTTTTAGACCTATTTTTCTCATAGAGGATAATTTTTCTCTCTCATTGTCAGAAAATCCACCCTCACACCCTATCATGATAGTATGCACATCACGCACATCACTATCACCACCAAAATCCACCACAGAAAAATCAGGATACTGTTGCATCACTTCATCCAAAGAGCCGAGAACTTCAAGCTCCATCAAGTCACTTCGACCACTTTGCTGGCAAGAGTTTATCAGTATCTTTTTCATCCTCTCTAAATCAGGCTTAAAATTTTTCTGGCTTCTATCACAGTAGAAAAAACTTATCTTGGAGAGACCGATTTGATTTAGCATAGGAATGGTTTTTTCGATGACTTTGATATCGATGACGCACCAGAGGATGTGCAAAAACGCACCTGATGACTTCTTATCATGATAGCACTCTATCATGATAAGTTCTGCTTGCTTCTTTGCGATACTTTCTATCTTGTAGTTATAAACATTACCATCTTTTAGATTGCGAAAAGAAAGTACTTTCCCCTGTTCAAAGCGTCTTACTTTAAAAAGATACTTGTGCTCTTCCCCTGTTATAGTAAGTGTTTTTTCACCCGCCTTTTCACTATAAAGAAACTGCATATGTCACAGCTGAAAGAATCACTATCAAGACAAGGTCGATGATATACTTGCGTTTTGCATAGGCTTTAAAAGTCTCTTGAGAGAGAGCATCTTTGATATGCGTTAGTTTATAAGCGAGATGCTCTTTCACCGTTGTTACTATCATGTGAAGTACCACAAGTACCATAACGTACACTGTCCATAACACATCAAACTTTGCCACTGCCATCACAACAAGACCTGTAAAGAACAGTGAACCTAAGGTTGCTTTATAGAACAAACTCAGCTGTTCATACTTGATAGAAAATGGTTTAAACTCTTGTTCCTTAGAAAAATGCCACACCAACAACAACAATAGCAACAAAATGAGAAATATTGAACCCACATGAAGCATTATAGCCATAGAAATCATACCTGCCATACAGTCCACTCCGATTTTTGTCGATATTATAGCAAATAGAGTTGATAGTTGTCGTATGGCATACACTCTACTACAAAAGCAAATCATGCTAACCAGACTTTAGGCTTACATGTTCGCATAAAAATGTTATCCAAAAGAGTATACATTCTTAAAAAAATAATATTTTTAATTGGAATAAAATTTGCTTAAATATATTATAATTAGCTTTATTAGGAATAAATCATGATAAATAAAATACTAGCTTCAATACCTTTTCTTTTACTCTGTGTAGTAAATTTACATGCTTGGAAAGTTGAAAAAGCTGGCACTACCCAATTGAAACTCGATGACAGTGGAAATCTAGGTATAGATACAGCAAACCCCGGACAAAAACTTACAATCCACCAAGGCAACATAGAGATAGGCCATTCAACAGAAGCAAACAAACATGGCATCATATACAACGGCTCTCTTCCCTTTATGCATGACTTTAAAAATACTAACACTAACGGAGGAAATACTTTTGTTGATTTATCTGTAGAGAACCTAGTAGGAGATTCAGGTAACTATTTAGCTAATGGTGAAACAAAAAAAACTGGAGATTCTTGTATTTATATAGGATCTACGTCTAGCGCTAAAGTAGATGGAAGCAGCAATGAAATTGTTGTCACTACAAATGCTGTTGGTGGTGGTAGCAATACCGTAACTTTGGGAAACTCAGACACAACAACTATAACTGTTCTTTCAGATGAGAGAGATAAAAAAAATATAGTTGACAATACACTAGGTTTAAACTTCATAAATAAAGTCAAAACAGGTAACTTTAAGTGGGCTACTAGAAAGGATAACTTAAAATCATTGGTATGTCAAGATCATCCTTACTCAGATATCTGTATAGAACCTGTTAACGTAGTTTTTAAATCATGAAAAAGCTGTTTAACTCTGTTTTATTTTTGTTATTTTTCACTCTCTATGTAGAAGCTCAAGAGCATGACTACTTTATAACAACATGGACAACAACTTCAAGCAATGAAACTATCACCATTCCTATGATAGGAAGTGGTTATGATGTTGACTGGGGTGATGGAGTAACTGAAGATGGATTGAACGGTCCACTGACACAT
>DQTU01000061.1 GCA_015662615.1 Campylobacterales bacterium
AGTATGTTCAAAAGGCAATTGTTAATAACTACTCTATAGGCTTAGGACAAAGTCCTTTAAATCATTTTTTTATGCTGGAGGATGCCTATGCCTAAAATATATCTGATTAGCGATGAAAAATACAGTTTTGAACATACATGCAGGGCATTGACCAAAGATGTTTCTATGTTTCAACTTCGACTTAAAAACACAAATGATGCGGAGTTTATGAAACTAGCACTTGCATATAAAAAAGTTTGTCAAGACAAAGAGATAAAGTTTATCATCAATGACAATCTCGCTATCGCAAAATTTGTAGATACAGATGGTTTGCATATCGGACAGGATGATCTCTCATTTAGTTTTTGCAAACAGCAATTTCCAAATAAGATTATAGGATTAACCGTAGGGAGTGAAGCAGAGGCAAGAGAAGCTTTTGCCATGGGTGTAGATTATATCGGACTTGGTGCGATGTATGAGACAAAAACTAAAAAAAATGCCAATATTATTGGGCTTGAAACAGTAAAAGTATTATCGAAAATTGCAACTTGCGAAATTGTGGCAATTGGTGGAATTGATACAAGCAATTTTCAAGAAGTTTATGATGCAGGAGCAAATACTTTAGCAGTTTGTTCTGCGGTGTTGGATAATGAGAAACCAGAAGAGATTGTGAAAATTTTAAAAGGATTGTAGATGAATATAGCGATAGCAGGTGTTGGGCTGGTGGGAAGAGTTTTAGCCTTGAATCTTTTACAAAAAGGACATACATTAACACTTTTTGATGAAGATACAGCATACGGCGATGCATCAGCAGGATTTACCGCCGCTGGGATGTTGGCGCTTTTTGCAGAGCTTGAAACGGCTGAATCTTCAATCTTTGCTAGAGGAAAACACTCTATCTATTTATGGCCATTTTTATTAGAACAAGTGGGCATAAGAGATGCATTTCAACTTGAAGGAAGTATCATCACCGCACATCCCCAAGATTTGAGTGAGTTAGACCATTTTATAGAAACACTACAATCCAAAGTACCTGAAGCTTCTACGATCAAGACTTTAAACAAAGAGGAAATCATGGCGTTAGAGCCTGATTTAGAACAGCACAACAAAGCTTTTTATATCCCTTGTGAAGGGCAAGTGGATGCACAAAGATTTATGAAAGCCACTAGTGATTTTCTTTTTCATCACCCCTCTATTACATGGCATCAAGAGACAAAAATTGATAAGGTTAAAGATTTAGTAAAAAATTACGACTGGGTATTTGATGCAAGAGGGCTAGGGGCTGGGAAGGATTTTGAAAATTTACGAGGGGTGCGAGGTGAAGTTTTTTGGCTTGAAGCTCCTGAAGTGAAAATCACAAGACCTACAAGAATGTTACATCCAAGATACAAAATCTACATCGTTCCACGACCAAACAACATGTATATCATCGGTGCAACAGAGATAGAGAGTGAAGATAAATCTCCCATGTCGGTTCGCTCTTCATTAGAGCTTTTATCCGCTGTTTATAGTATGCATAGCGGCTTTGCAGAAGCTAGAATTATAAAATGTGCAACAAATTGCAGACCAACGCTAAAAGATAACTTACCTCAAATCATACATGAAGAGAAACTCACAAGAATAAATGGATTGTATCGACATGGATATCTTTTAGCACCTGCAGTAGTTGAAGAAGCCTTGGAGGTTTTATCATGATAGAGATAGTTATTAATGGCGAAAAACAGAGTTTAAAAGAGGATATCAATATCAAAGAGATGATAGAGATATTAGGATATGAAGATAATAGTTTTGCAGTGGCAATAAATGGAACTTTTGTCTCTTTAAAAGCGTATGAAAACACAAAGATACAAGAGCAAGATACAATAGATATCTTAGCACCAATGGTAGGAGGATAATATGTGGGAAATCGGTGAAAAAAAACTAAATAGTAGGCTTTTGATAGGTTCAGCACTCTATCCCTCTCCTGCTAACATGGAAGAGTCGATACAAGTTTCAGGAGCACAAATCGTTACCGTTTCACTTCGTCGTCAAAATGCAGGAGATAAAGCAGGTCAGAATTTTTGGAATATTATCAAGTCTCTAAATTTAAATGTCTTACCAAATACAGCAGGATGCCACTCTGCAAAAGAGGCCATAACCACTGCCCAAATGGCAAGAGAAGTGTTTGAGACAAATTGGATAAAACTAGAAGTTATCGGAGACCAATACAACTTACAACCCGACCCATATGAAACACTCAAAGCGGCAGAAACTTTGATAAAAGAGGGCTTTGAAGTTTTTCCTTATACCACAGATGATTTGGTAGTGGCTAAAAAACTTGTGGATGTGGGATGTAAGATCCTCATGCCATGGGGTTCACAGATAGGTTCAGGAAAAGGTTTGATGAACCCAAGTAATTTAAAAGCGATACGAGAAAAATTTCCAGATATTCAACTCATTATAGATGCAGGAATCGGTAAGCCCTCTCATGCGGTACAAGCGATGGAGTTAGGTTATGATGGTGTACTTTTAAACTCTGCAATTGCCCTAGCACAAGACCCTATTAAAATGGCAGAAGCGTTTAAGAGTGCGGTAGAGTCTGGGCACTTAGGCTATCAAGCAGGAGTAATGCAAAAAAGAGAGTTTGCTTCTCCCTCTACTCCAACGGTGGGAACACCTTTTTGGCATCAGTTTGATTAAGTATCTTATCACTGAGCCAAATCATCAGTATGAAAGTTTTCAGGGTGCAGATTTTGTCTGTTTTCGAGATAAAGAGACCAAAGAGTTTGAAGCTAAAGCTAAAAAGTTTATTGA
>DQTU01000044.1 GCA_015662615.1 Campylobacterales bacterium
AACTCTTTGGTGGATGCTATTTTTTCACTATTGCCACAGAGTACACCTTATAATATATTTGTCGAAACCCAGCCAATAACTTTTTTTCTATTTGACCTCCTAGCATCTGAGTATAATATCGATTTAAATTCTCCAGATATTTTACAGCTTTGTCAAAAACGCTTTGATGATGAGGTGGTAGAGGATATTAGTGCACTAATCTACATAACCTCACAATTAGAAAAAAAGACCAAAAAAGCCAAAAGGGTTAACTCGCAACTAAAAAATATGTTTAATGATCTTATCAGAGCATATCTACTTGTGATAATGTCAATTTATACCTATGAGTTATAATTCGCTATAATTAACCATTACTAAAAAACAGGACACATATTTGAATTTTCTCTCTTTTGACTATCGTGATCCACTTTATGGATCGATTCTTCTTGTCGCTATCGTCTTTATCCTCTCATTTACCAGTTATTGGTGGGGGATTATCAAAAGTAAAGAGGAAGAGACTAGTGTAAATAAGTTTATGAAGAAGTTTAATCAATACTCTGGTTTTAATGAGTACAAAGAGATTATTCAACGAAAAGACCTTCCTACAGAATCAGCAATTCTCATGGCACTTACTTTTGAAAAGAGTGGTGAGTATGAAAAGACTATTGAAATTTATTCTGCGATTTTAAAGTCAGTTAAAGAGCCTCAAAGTCGTAAAGATATTTTAACTCTTTTGGGAAAAACATATTATAAAGCTGGTTTTTTACAAAAGTCAAGAGAGGTACTTTTGGGATCTTTAAAGCTTTATCCTCGAAACGAAGATGCGTTGACTTATCTTATTGTTATCTATGAACAATTACGAGAGTATGATAAAGCGGTTGATGTTTTAGATACGCTTGAAGAGTTGGGAAGTGAGGTCAAAGAGAAAAAACTTTACTTTAAAGCACTTAGTATCATTCATAACAAATCACTCAAAGATGAGAAGAAAATTAAAAAGCTTATAGCTTTAGGGCTTGATAAAAAGCTTGTGCAACGAAAACTTTTTGAGTTTTTAAAACAGTATAAACTTCCTATGGATAATGATATATTGAAAGATTTTGATTTTTATAATGTGATAGACCTTTTATGGGATATGAAAGCTGATAGATTTGATAATGCTCTCATTGCAAACAATAGACTTCTTAGCGAAATCTTTAGTGCAAAAGGGGAACTTTATGATTCAACTTCTAGTGATATATTTGAACTTAATGTCCTTATAAAATTGCATCTTTTAAAAGATCATAGTGCAGACTTGGGATTTGAGTATATATGCAAAGAGTGTAAAAGTAATTTCCCACTCTATTTTTACAGATGTCCAAAGTGCCAAAATATCAGCGGTGCAGAAGTCGGACTTATATTAACAAAGAGGCAGTATGAAACAGGTTCATTTGTATAGCGATGGTTCCTCTTTGGGAAATCCAGGCTTTGGTGGGTATTGTGCTATTTTAAAATTTGGCGAGGCGGAAAAGGTAGTGAGTGGGGGACAAGTGTTGGCAACAAACAATCAGATGGAATTAAAAGCTGTGATAGAAGGGATAAGAGCTATTAAAGAGCCATGTTCAATTACTGTTATCAGTGATTCATCTTATGTGGTCAAAGGGATAAATGAGTGGCTCGCAGGATGGGTAAAAAAATCTTTTAAAAAAATTAAAAATCCTGAGCTTTGGCAAGAGTATATTGAGGTTTCAAAAAAACATCATGTATTTGCGGTTTGGGTTAAAGGGCATGCTGGACATGAAGAAAATGAAAAGTGTGATGATATTGCTAGAGGCGAGGCAGAAAAATTACAAGACGAAGCAAAGGGAAATAGATGAAAGAAAAATGGTTAAATGAACTTGAAGAGAGATTGGGTTATAAGTTTCATAATATAGAACTTATAACCGAAGCTTTAACGCATAAAAGTTCTAAACTTGGTAAGAACAATGAAAGATTGGAGTTTTTAGGAGATGCAGTTTTAGATCTCATCGTTGGAGAGTATCTCTTTACGAAATTTCCTGATGTTGATGAGGGAGACCTTTCAAAACTTCGAGCTTCTTTGGTCAATGAAAAAGGGTTTGAAAAACTAGCAAAATCTATAAATCTTGGCTCTTATATCTTTTTATCACAAGCAGAAGAGAATAACAAAGGTCGAGAAAAAGCATCTATTTTATCTAACGCCTTTGAAGCACTCATCGGAGAAATTTATCTAGAGAG
>DQTU01000163.1 GCA_015662615.1 Campylobacterales bacterium
AAAGATAAGATTTCTCGAATTAGCCAGCTAGTCCTTCAAAATTTATATTTCAAATCTCACCCAAAACTAAGCTTTTGTGAGTACGGTTACCGTGTGGTAATTTCATAATGTATATTCCTAAACCTTCACGATTTGATCCTGACAGCAATGGACACTTTGGAATTTTTGGCGGACGCTATGTTCCAGAAACTTTGATGCCAACACTTTTAAGCTTAGATGAAAACTACAAAAAAGTACGATTTGATAAAGAGTTTTGGTCTGAAGTTGATTACTACTATAAGCAGTATGTTGGTCGCCCTAATCCACTCTATTTTGCTGAAAATCTCTCCCGTGAACTTGGTGCAAAAATCTATCTCAAAAGAGAAGATCTAAACCATACTGGAGCGCATAAAATCAACCATACCGTAGCTCAAGCACTCTTAGCAAAAAGACTTGGAAAGAAAAAAGTAATTGCTGAAACAGGAGCGGGTCAACATGGCGTGGCAACAGCAACTACAGCAGCTCTTTTTGGACTAGAATGTGAAATTTTCATGGGTGAAGTAGATGTCAAACGACAAGAGCTTAATGTCTTTAGAATGAAACTCTTAGGTGCAAAAGTACACTCAGTAAAAAGTGGAAGCAGAACACTCAAAGATGCCATGAACGATGCAATTCGCCACTGGGTTACCCATGCTAGAGATACGTACTATATTATAGGAACTGTGGCAGGTCCTCATCCTTACCCAATGATGGTAAGAGATATACAATCCATTATCGGATATGAAGCAAGAGCACAAATCTTGGAAGCTGAAGATAGATTACCTGATTTGGTAGTTGCATGTATCGGTGGTGGAAGTAACGCTTTGGGAATCTTTAACCACTTTTTAGAAGATAAAGAGACAACATGTATAGGTATTGAAGCTGGGGGATTTGGGCTAGATAGTAAACATGGAGCAAGTTTGGCAAAAGGACGACCTGGAGTTTTACATGGACAGATGAGTTATCTTTTGCAAGATGAAGATGGACAAGTTTTAGAAGCACACTCCATTTCAGCAGGACTTGATTATCCAGGGATTGGACCAGAACATGCACACCTCAAAGAGCTTGGAGCAGCCCTTTATGATTCTATCACAGATGATGAAGCACTTGAAGCATTTGTTTGGCTCTCTAAAAGCGAGGGGATTATTCCTGCATTTGAAAGCTCTCATGCTATAGCGTATCTCAAAAAAATACCTAAGGAAGAGATTAAAGATAAACTTATCATAGTTAATCTCTCTGGGCGTGGTGATAAAGATATGATGCAGGCAAAAGAGATTTTGCATTTTGATGACTAAGTGAGCTCGGAATGGAAGAAACCCTTTTAAATCTACTTCAAGAATATGGATATATTATACTCTTCTTTTGGAGTATTTTAGAGGGAGAGTTAGGTCTTATCATGGGCGGTATCATGTGTCATACGGGACATATGAATGTTTATCTTGCTATATTTATCGCAGGTCTTGGTGGGTTTGCAGGGGATCAAATCTATTTTTATATAGGAAGATACTCTAAAAAGTATATCCATAAAAAGATGCGACACCATCGAAGGAAATTTGCTATTGCACATTTACTACTTAAACAGCATGGTTGGCCACTAATATTTGTACAGAGATATCTTTATGGGCTTCGTACCGTTATACCAATGTCTATCGGTGTTACAAGGTATAGTGCTAAAAAATTTGCATTTATTAATCTTATCAGTGCATGGGTTTGGGCGGCAATAACTATAGTTCCTGCCTATATATTTGGGGAAGAGATACTAAAAGTGTTAAGCTGGGCAAAAGATCATTGGTATTTAGCCTTAGCAATTTTTGGCTTGCTTCTTTTTGGAGCATACAGAGCGACAAAAACAATTGAAAAAAATTTAGAAAATAGGGGAAAATAGTGAAATTTGAAATAATAGAAAAAAAAGTAGAAGAGATCCATGCTGATTGTGAATTTATTATCGTTATAGATGGAGATTTAGATCACAAATGGGTTCAAGACAAAGAAGATTTAGAGACACTTTCATTTGAGGGAAAAACTGAAGAGGTAGCATTTTTGCCTCATCAACATCGTGTCTATGTTGGAGCGGACTCATTTGATCGTGATGAGATTAGATTGGCTGTCTCATATGCAATCAATACCATTAAAAAATCAAAATATAAAACTGTAAAAATTGGTATTTATATAGATAAATGTCCAGTGACAAACACAAAAGCAATTGTTGAAGGTATCGTTCTTGGTAGTTATACATTTAATAAATATAAAACCGAAAAAAATAGTTGCAATATCAAAACAGTCACCATATCTTTGGAAGACTATAGTGAAAAAAAATTAGGTCTCTCACATGCACAAAAAGCGATAGCAGAAGCTCAAATTATAGCAGATGTTACCAATGATGCCAAAGAGATTGTAAACTCAGTACCAGATGACATGACCCCTGAAAAACTTGCATGTGAGGCAGAAGAAATCGCAAAAGAACTTGAAAATGTTGAGTGTTTTATCGGTGATGAAAACTTTATGGAAGAACAAAAAATGGGTGCATTTTTAGCAGTTGGGAGGGCTAGTGAACATAAGCCAAGATTGATACACCTTACCTATAAACCTAAAAATCCTTCAGCAAAATTTGTCTTTGTTGGTAAAGGGGTTACTTATGATAGCGGTGGGCTAAGTCTTAAACCTAGTGAGCACATGGTAAGTATGAAAGCGGATAAAGGTGGAGCGGCAGCTGCCATGTCAATCTTAAAAGGAGCAGCAAAACTTGAAGTTCCTTTTGAAGTACATGCGATTATCGGAGCATGTGAAAATATGATTGGTGGAAATGCGTATAAACCTGATGATGTATTGGTTGCAAAAAATGGAAAAACTATAGAAGTAAGAAATACCGACGCTGAGGGCAGATTGGTTTTAGCGGACTGTCTCTGTTATGCTCAAGAATTTAAACCCGATTACTTAGTTGACCTTGCAACACTGACTGGAGCTTGTGTTGTGGCTGTTGGAGATTACACAACGGGTGTTATGGGGCATAGCAGTGCATTAAAACATTCAATCATGAGTTCAGCTTCTAAAAGTGGTGAACTTACTGGAAGTCTACCATTTAACAGATATTTAAAGAAACTACTGAAAAGTTCTGTTGCCGATATCTCAAATATCAGCTCTTCAAGATATGGTGGAGCAATTACCGCTGCACTTTTTCTAGATAATTTTATTAAAGAAGAGAATAAAGAGAAATGGATTCATCTTGATATCGCAGGCCCTGCATTTATCGAAAAAGATTGGGGATACAATCAAGCAGGTGCAAGTGGTGCAGGAGTCAGAATCTGTCTTTACTGGTTAAAAGACCACCAACATAAACTATCAAATCATCATAAGAAGGAGGCATAAATGGGTCTTAGTGTCGGAATCGTAGGACTTCCAAATGTCGGAAAATCAACAACTTTTAATGCCTTAACAAAAGCGCAAAATGCCCAAGCGGAAAATTATCCATTTTGTACCATTGAGCCAAATAAAGCGATAGTACCTGTACCAGATGCGAGATTAGCAGAACTTGCAAAGATTGTCAATCCTGAGAAGATTCAGTATTCTACGATTGACTTTGTAGATATTGCAGGGCTGGTTAAGGGTGCAAGTAAAGGTGAAGGACTTGGAAATAAATTCTTATCAAACATCAGAGAAGTAGAAGTCATGCTCCACATGGTGAGATGTTTTGAAGATGAAAATATCGTACATGTAGAGGGCGGCATAAATCCTCTAAGAGATATAGAGATCATTGAAGGTGAACTTATCTTTGCTGATATTGAGCAACTTGAAAAAAAGATAGCAAAACTCCAAAGAGATGCAAAGACAAAAAAAGATGCTCGTGCAAAACTTGAAATTGCAGAAGAACTTAAAGACCATCTTGATAACCTACAACCTGTCTCTACATTTAGCAAAATTGAGGATGAAACATTTTTAGAATTTGACCAAGAGTTACGGTTTTTGTCAAACAAAGAGATTATCTACGGAGCCAATACTGATGAAGATGGACTTTTAGAAGATAATGAATATGTTAAAACATTAAAAGAGCATGCTTCTAAAAGTGGTTTTGAAGTCATCACACTTTGTGCCAAAATCGAAGAAGAGCTTGTAGGACTTGAAGATGATGAAGCTAAAGAGTTTTTAACAGAGTTAGGAATCCAAGAGAGTGGATTAGAGAAAATTATCAAAACAGCATTTTCAAAACTAGGACTGATCTCATACTTTACAGCAGGCGTGATGGAAGTTCGTGCATGGACAATCACCAAAGGCTGGACAGCTCCAAAATCAGCTTCGGTTATTCATAATGACTTTGAAAAAGGTTTTATCCGTGCCGAGGTAATTGCATATGATGATTTTATAAAATTCTCTGGCGAAGCAGGTTCAAAAGATGCTGGGAAAATGAGACTTGAGGGAAAAGAGTACATCGTTGCCGATGGCGATGTGATGCATTTTAGATTTAATGTCTAACTAACCAAAGCTTAAAGCTTTGGTTAGTTAGGAGATAAAGGTACTAGAAATCACCTGTTGCACCTGTAGCACCTGTAGTATGACCAGAAACAAAATGTCTAAGAGCAAAAACAAAAATTTCTGATGGACGCCCTTGAATTCTAAACGTAACAAATTTGTTTTCAAGACAACCAGGATCTTGTCTAATATATCCAGTTACCCACTTTCCATCAGCATATATTTTAATTACATCACATTTTTCAGTGGCTGTCATAAAATGTCCATCTTTAGTTTTATGAGTTTGTAAAACTCCATCAACTGAAAATGGTGCTGATGCAAATGCACATTTAGGAAGTTTTACAGTAACTTCCATGCCACAATTTGTAAGTCTCCCTTGCAGCTCAGAAATATCAATAGTACCCGCAAAAAGTATAATTTTCTCATCAGTATCAGGAACAGATTGAGCTAAAACAGTTGCATCTTCTAATTTATCTTGAGAAAGCTCCGTAGGACATTTTTGCACACAAGAAACTGTACACGGATCACTTGGTGTACACTCACTTAATGCTGAAAACGTTTTATCTAATTTTATATTAGCAGTCTCTACCACTGAGCCAGTCG
>DQTU01000262.1 GCA_015662615.1 Campylobacterales bacterium
CCTGTTACTGCATTAGTAAAACCAGGACCACTGGTTACAAATGCAACACCAACTTTACCAGTTGCTCTGGCATACCCTTCCGCAGCATGAACAGCAGCCTGTTCATGGCGTGTCAAAATATGCTTAAAATCATTCTGTTTATACAATTCATCATAAACATTCATTATCGCGCCGCCAGGGTAGCCAAAAACTGTATCAACTCCCTCTAGCTTCATCGCTTCGATTACCATCTGTGCTCCGGTCATCTCCATGGCCGTATCTCCTAAGGTTAGAAATTTCCCGATTATATCTTAAAATAGGTTAATGAAATATTTCATCAATCTTTAACTTCTTACATTTAGCAATTGCTACGCCTTCACGCAACCCATCATCGATAACATAAGCTCTGTCGAATCCAAGCAGATCATAAAGATGTCTGAAAATGAGTATTCCTGCAACAATCAGATCTTCCCGTCCCACACCAACCAACTCTTGTCTCGACTTTTCATCTAATGACAAGAGACGTTCCATCTGCTCTTCAAGATCATCTTTTTGCAGATAAACACCGTTAATTCGATCTGCATCATAGGTTTTATAGTTCATACCAAGTTTCATAGCAGCTACCGTGGTTGGAGTTCCAGCTGTCGAAACAAACATATCCGGTTTTTCTGCAACTTTGTAATACTCATCTATAAAATCTTTTATCTCATCCATCTCTGATGGAAGATTTTCAATTATTTTATCTTTAGTTCTATATTTTTGAGCTGTTGTTACTACGCCAATTGGAAAACTTTTTACATTAATTTTATTATCATTAAAAAATATCAACTCAGTTGAACCGCCACCTATATCAACTAATATAAATTTTTTTACCTTAAAATTAAGCTTTTCCAATCTATTAACTACTGCTAATAAAGTATAATAGGCCTCTTGTTTACCATCTATTATCTGAAACTCAACACCTGTAGATTTTTTTATGAAATCAATTACTTCCAGACCATTTTTGGCTCGTCTAACAGCTTCAGTCGTTACAGCTTTAACTCCACTCTCAAGATTTAAAATCTTACCTATTTCATCAATAGCATTTACGATTCGATCAACTGCTTCATCTGAAATAGTCCCTGTTTTATGTAAATTATCAGCAGTTCTAACTATTTTTTCATATTCAGCTACTTTTTTAAGAGTAATACAGTCAATCTCAATAGCTCTTATTGTATTTGAGCCAAGATCAATGCTAACCATTAAACCAAACTATCTGGAAGAGATGAGATATCTATATTTTCGTATGGAACTGAATTTTCCTTTATAATATCCTTCATACCAATTCCGATCTTTAAAGCTATAATCTCATCATCTTCACCAAAAATTTTAATATAATTCTCCATTGCTTCTTTATATTTTGAAGATTTTAAACGTAAAAGCTGCTCTATTTGAGAAATATATGCCTCTTTAAAAAGTGAAACTATTTTAGACTTCTTATGAGAATAGCTAACAAAATTTGCCAAAACATTTTTCAATGCTGCCACATCGCCTTTAGATGCAAAAGTTTCAGCACGTCCTACTACCATAAGCCACGCATCTTCAAGTTTGCTAACTATCTCTGTTTCACAAAGGTAAGGATGCATCTCAACCATTTTATAGACTGCTTTATAATTCTTTTCAGAAAAGTATCTTAAAACCTTCATGTATGTTGTTGCTTGCTCTATTAGCTCTTCAGCAACTTCCTTTTTCTTTGGAAACTCCATCAACTCTTTTGCATATTTTACTGTCTCAGAGTAGTCTCCATGTTTTAATGCTTCTTTTGCTCTATTTTCAATAATATCACCAATTTTTGCTATCTTCTCATACTCATCAAGCTCTTGAATTGTAGGATATTTATTTGCAAGTTCTAAAGCCTCTTGATACTTTTTATCTCCTACATGTCTCATAAACATTTTATATATCTCTTTTTCTGCTAATAGCTTCTGAATTTGAGCAACTTTGGAAGATATCCCTTTAAATGGTTTTAAAATGTGATTTATCTCATCTTCACCTTTACTTTTTAAAATTATCTTTTTTGCTTGTTCAAAAACCTTTTTCCACTCATCCTCCATAGCCAAGTAGTATCTACTCTCTTTTAAAGCTGGATACTGATTTACTATAGAGTAAGCTAGTGGATACTTTTTAGATGTAGCAGCAAATTTAAATTTCTCAAACTCTTTATAATCATTAAGGAGTTTTTGAATAATCAATCTCTTTGATGGCTCATCCATAAATGGTTTAAGTGCTTTTTTAGCTTCATCAAATTTTCCAGACTCTGCATATAGTAAAGCTCTATTAAATGTCTCTTCCCATTTTGCCTCAAGCTCAATATATGCATCTGTATATTTTAATAGAGGATTCTCTTTTATTAACTCATTTGCTTTTGCATACTCCTCTTGTTCGATAAACTCTCTAATTTTTGCTTCCTCTTTAAGAGGTGACAGGAAAAATAGCTCACCATTTTCAAGAGCAACAACAAGATGGTTACCTTCATTCATATACTCTATTCTCGTTACTGATTGAGAATATTGTATATATTTTTGAGATATTAGTGTATAATTTTGCATATCGTATAAAGATATATAGCCACTCTTATCTGATGCAAACATAAATTTATGATCGGGTGTGAATGCTAATGATGTAACTTCATTTAGCATCTTTTGAAGTCTTGCAATCATCTTTTTTGCAAAGTAGTCCCAAACTATAATCGATCCATCTTTATCTGATGAAACCAACCTATTATTACTTATAAAATGGATATTTGTAATTGCTTTACTATGTGCTTTAAGAGTAATCTCTTTCCCTAAAGATAAAACATTTGTAATTTTTATTTTTCTATCATAACTTCCAGTAGCAACCCATCTACCATTTTGACTAAATGCAATGGTAGTTACAAAGTCGGCATGGTGAGGTAAAGATGCAACCATCTTTCCATTTGCTAGACTCCAAAGAAAAGTTTTACCATCTTGCCCACCAGTTGCTATGTAGTTAAATTTGGGAGAGATACATACACTCTCTACATCCCCCTCATGTCTTTTAAACTTATATACAAGAGCCTTTTTTTCAGATAAAAATGTTAAAACACCATCTTTTTCAACACAAAAAGAGACAAATTTCCCATCTTTTGAAACATCACAGCCATGAAATAGATTTGGAATACTATTTATGTTTGCTTTGAAACCACCTATCAGCTCCAATTCACTAGAGAAAAATCGTATAGCATTTGTTGCGTCAACAACTGCTAACTTATTATCATCTAAAGTTTTAATAAGTATTGATTTTGATTTAAGATAGACCCTTTTTTCAATAATCATAATTTTCAAAACTCCTCTTCAAATCTAAACCCATTCATATGCAATAGTTCTTTTATCTTATCTTGATGATCTTTACCTTTTGTTTCAAGTCCTATAGAAACATATGCATCACCAAACTTCAAATCTAATGATGTACG
>DQTU01000241.1 GCA_015662615.1 Campylobacterales bacterium
GGCTATTCTCAGCACATGATTTCAAAAGTATTGGGTTTATCTCAGCCTACGGTTAATGGAATAATTAAGAGAACAATACTATCACTATCACCTCATTATAATTTCTTAAGAAGAAGTATTGACTTTTATTAAAAAAAATTTAATCATCCATTTTTTTATGAAAAAACCGCTATATTACGGCACTTATTCTATAAAAAGGCACTTTACCATGAACGATAAAACACTATTTGAAAACTCAGTCAAAAACATGCTTACCATCATCGGAGAAGACCCAGAGCGTGAAGGTCTTTTAAAAACTCCCGAACGCGTTTATAAAGCATATGAATTTATGACAAAAGGTTACAAACAAGACCCAAAAGTTATCTTAAATGAGGCACTTTTTGAAAGCTCAAACGATGAGATGGTGCTTATCAAAGATATTGAGTTTTACTCCATGTGTGAACATCATCTTCTCCCTATCATAGGTCGAGCCCATGTTGCCTATATCCCTGATGGGAAAGTTGTCGGACTTTCTAAAATCCCTCGAATGGTAGAAGTATTTGCTAGACGATTACAAATCCAAGAACAGTTAACAGAACAGATAGCAGACGCACTTAGAGAAGTTATAGAACCAAAAGGTGTTGGTGTTGTGATACAGGCAAGACATATGTGCATGGAAATGCGAGGGATTGAAAAAGTAAACTCAACGACTACTACCTCAGCGTTAAGAGGAATGTTTTTACAAGAGAAAACTAGAAGTGAATTTTTCAATATTATCAATGCACCACAATCAACTAGGTTTTAATGAAACTATCAGACATCAAAAACAAAATCGAACATCAAACAATAGAAGTTCATTTTGGCATGGTTGAAAAAATCAATGCCGCAAATATAGTCGTTACAGGACTCTCTCCAAGTATCGGTGATATTATCAAAATTGTCTCACAAACTACCAAGGAAGAGAAACTTGGAATGGTTACGGAACTTCATAAAAATAATTTTTCAGTCTCTCCATTTGGTTTTGTAGAGGGGATGAAGATAGGAGATAGAGTTTACATCGATGAAGAGGGACTTGCCATCGATGTAGGAGATCAAATCCTTGGTCGTGTTGTTGACCCTCTAATGAATCCTATCGACTCAAAAGGGGCAATACGAGGCAAAAAAACAAAAATGCCAATCATAAAAAAACCAATTGAGGCAATGAAAAGAGGGATGGTCGAAGAGCCTTTTACTGTTGGTGTGAAAACCATTGATGGGCTTTTGACAACGGGTGTTGGGCAAAAAGTCGGTATCTTTGCAGGAAGTGGTGTGGGAAAATCAACACTTATGGGGATGATAGTGAGAGGTAGCCAAGCACCTGTAAAAGTGGTTGCACTTATCGGGGAGAGGGGGAGAGAAATTCCTGAATTTATCCATAAAAACCTTGGTGGAGATTTAACTGATACGGTCATGATCGTTGCGACAAGTGATGACTCTTCTTTGATGAGAAAGTATGGAGCATTTGCCGCTATGAGTGTAGCTGAGTATTTTAAAGAGCAAGGTCGTGATGTTCTTTTTATCATGGATTCTGTCACTAGATTTGCCATGGCACAACGAGAAATTGGACTCTCACTTGGCGAACCTCCTACCTCAAAAGGTTATCCACCATCATCATTAACAATCTTGGCACAACTGATGGAAAGAGCAGGAAAAGAGGAAGGAAAAGGTTCTATCACGGCATTTTTTACAGTTCTTATCGAGGGCGATGACATGAGTGACCCAATCGCTGACCAATCGAGAAGTATCCTTGATGGGCATATCGTTCTTAGTCGTGAAATGACTGATTTTGGTATCTATCCTCCTATAAATATCTTAAATAGTGCGTCTAGGGTAATGAACGATGTGACGAGTGAAGAACATCAACAGCATGCTATGAAGTTTAAAAGAATGTTTTCACTCCTAAAAGAGAATGAAGTTTTGATACGAATTGGAGCTTACACAAAAGGTAATGACCCCGAACTTGACGAAGCAATCGATAAAAAAGAAGCCATGTATGACTTTTTAAAGCAAAGCCCTATTATATGTGAAGAATTTACACAAACTTTAGATAAACTTCAAGAATTGACGATTTAAGTCCCTTTTAATCTACTGCATTGTACAATTAGGACAAAATTAGTCTTAATTAAAAATTGGAGAATATATGAGAGTCTATTTAGACAATAATGCAACAACAATTGTAGATCCACAAGTTAAGAGTGCTATGGATCCTTTTTTTTCACAATATTATGGGAATCCAAACTCCCTACATGCATTTGCAAGTGATACACATATAGACCTGAACACAGGTTTAGAAAAGATTTATGCAGGTATACATGCATCTAAAGAAGATAGCATAGTCATCACATCATGTGCCACAGAGAGTAACAACTGGGTACTGAAAAGTATCTATTTTGAGTATATCTTATCAGGTAGAAAAAACCATATCATTGTTTCAGAAGTGGAACACCCTTCTATCATAGCGGGTGCGAAGTTTTTAGAGTCTTTGGGTGTAAAAGTAACTTATCTTCCTATAAATAGTGAAGGTTTGATTACGCTTCAAGATTTGAAAAACTCTATCACAGAAAAAACCGCATTGGTTTCTATCATGTGGGCAAACAATGAGACTGGAGCAATTTTTCCAGTTGAAGAGATTGGTGCTTACTGTAAACAAAAAGGTGTTCTTTTTCATACAGATGCAGTACAAGCTATCGGAAAGATAAAGATAAATATGCAAGCGTTGGATATCGATTATCTAACATTTTCAGCACATAAGTTTCACGGGCCTAAAGGGGTTGGTGCACTTTTTATGAAAAAAGGTACAGAGCTCACACCTCTTCTTCATGGTGGAGAGCAGATGGGTGGTCTTAGAAGTGGGACTTTGAATGTTCCAGGAATTGTCGGCATGGGAAAAGCTATGGAATTAGCAGTTGATGCAATTGATTTTGATATGCCTGATGTAAAAGAGTTAAGAGACCATCTTGAAGATGAGTTACTAAAAATTGAAGGCACATTCGTTGTTACACCTAGAGAACACCGAACAGATAATACGATGCTTATAAGCTTTCGTGGTGTTGAGGGTGAGTCCATGCTTTGGGATTTAAACAAAGCAGGTATTGGTGCAAGTACAGGAAGTGCCTGTGCTAGTGAGGATTTGGACTCAAATCCAGTTATGGAAGCTATCGGAGCTGAGGCTGACTTGGCACATACTGCGATACGGTTTAGTTTGAGTAGATTTACAACCAAAGACGAAATTGATTATACCATTGGAGTTGTAAACGAAGCGGTTAAAAGGTTAAGGGGTATTTCAAGCTCTTATGCTTATACACCAAAAGATCATAAAAGTGAATTGTAGGAAGGATTAAAAATGGGATTTGATAGTTTAGTAGGCGGTACCATCTGGGATGAGTATAGCCAAAAAGTACAAGATAGAATGAACAGCCCAATACATATGGGTGAGATTACGGAAGAAGATGCAGAAAAAGCGGGCGGTAAACTTATCGTTGCTGATTTTGGTGCTGAGAGTTGTGGAGATGCGGTGCGTCTTTACTGGATTGTAAACGAAGAGACAAACATTATAGAAACTGCAAAATTTAAAAGTTTTGGTTGTGGTACAGCAATTGCGAGTTCTGATGTTATGGCTGAGCTTACTATCGGAAAAACGGTAAAAGAAGCGGTAAAGATTACCAACATCGATGTTGAATTTGCAATGCGAGACAACCCTGAAACGCCAGCAGTTCCACCTCAAAAGATGCACTGTTCAGTCATGGCATATGATGTTATCAAAAAAGCAGCCTCTCAGTATCTTGGTGTTGAGTTTGACTCTCTTGAAGATGAGATTATCGTTTGTGAATGTGCAAGGGTAAGTCTTGGTACCATCAAAGAAGTTATCAAGATAAATGACTTAACAACGATAGAGCAAATCACAGACTATACCAAAGCGGGTGCATTTTGTAAATCATGTATCAAGCCTGGTGGGCATGAAGAGAAAGATTATTATCTTGTTGATATCTTAAAAGAGGTAAGAAATGAGATGACAGCTGAGAGTATTAAGGCTTCAGCCGATACGGAAGCTATCGATGGAGATGTTGCATTTGCACAGATGACACTGGTTCAAAAGCTTAAAAGTGTTGAAGCTACTCTTGATGAAAATATCAGACAGATGCTTATCATGGATGGTGGGAACTTAGAAGTTCTTGATATCAAAGAAAATGGTGAAAACATTGATATCTATATCAGATATCTAGGTGCGTGTAATGGATGTGCGAGTAGTTCTACTGGTACGCTTTATGCGATTGAAGCCGTTTTAAAAGAGAAACTTGATGAGGGTATCAGGGTTCTGCCTATCTAAATAATTCTATGCGGTTAACTATTTTAACCGCATATCTTTCTAATTAAAGTTATTATTTCCCATACTGATATTGCATTTAAGCCAACATGAAATACACATCATATTTCTAATAAAGGATTAAAATGTTTGCATTAAATGAGTTATCTGTCAAAAAGAGTTTACTTACCACTACTGTTATAACTGCCATTGTATTTGTTATAATGCTTATAAGTTTTTTGAACTATAAAAATGGTACTTTAAATCTTACTTCACTTTTTGGAGAAGTAACAGAAAAAGTAACAAGTAGTATCCAAAAAGTACAAAAGATTAATCAAACTGAAATTAAAGATGTTTTTATAAAAATTGAAACTGTTAGTCAAAAAATCAAGATGAATCTTGACACAGTTGAGATGATTGATACTATCAAACCTCTCATTCAAGAGGGGATTGATTCTGAAGCTGTAGGAAGTGATCTTTTTGAAGTTATAGAGGGATTTACTGAAGAGGTTAAAGATTTTGGTGCTTATCCACACTATAAAGATTCATTTGACAAAATTTCAAATATAACTGAAACTCTAAAAACTGCACCTACAAAATCTAATATTCAAGAATTGATGGTACAAATAGATATGCTCTATGCAGCAATCTTTGCAAATA